>CAZTEK010000030.1:0-12740 GCA_964612095.1 uncultured Verrucomicrobiota bacterium | reverse complement strand
TAATTTTCTCATGATTCATTTCTCCTTTTTGTTTATCTAACCCGGATGCTATTGATGCTGCCGATGATGCCAAACACCTGCAACAGCCACAGGACGAGAACAAGAACCACAACAACGTTGAGGATGTTCTTTACCGGCTTGGCCATCGGGATGTAGGTGTTAATTGCCCACAGCGCGACGCCGACTACGACCAATAGAACGATGATATTAATAAGCGGCATAGGTTCTCCTTTTGTTGAGTGTTTCCCTTCACTGAAAGCACACTAGGCTAAGAGATGATTTTCGGCTATGGGGTGTAACCCTACCGCCGGGTAAAGACAAAAAAGCTGCACGGGAATCCCCGCACAGCCCATCGCGGCTTCACAGCCATCGGTCTTAAATACGCGTTCAATCACGTTCTTTGTCTTCACGTTCCAGTTTGTACAACTTTCCGTCGCCGTTCACGACGATCTCAAGCTTTGAGCCGTCCGCTTTTTTTACGTCGGCTTCGTAAAGCACCATGCCGCATTTTTTCTTCATTTCCAGTTCGTGGATCATTCCGCCTTCTGCGTACTGATCGATCGTCTTCTGCGCCGCCGCCGGAACACTCGTCACCTGCGTTTTACAAGTGGTACTACAGCCGCTCGCCAGTACCAATCCAGCCACCGCCGCCACCGCCATCAACTTTTTCTCATGCATACTATCCTGCCTTTCGTTTGTTAATCGCCTCTACTCCTGCATCTCTGCACCGGTCTTCTCCATTGCGGCGCCAGCTTTTTCAAGTGCTTCGCCGGTCTTCTTAACCGCCTTGTCCGCAAAATCCTCTGTCGCTTCCGCAACCTTATCTGCGGCCTTATCGAGCGCCGCACCGGCGCTCTCTGCACTTCCAGCGATCCTCGTTTCGGATTTCTTTTCACAACCGGCCAAAAACACAACTCCTGAAACCATCATAATTCCGGCAAATTTGATTACGTGTATTTTCATATCCACACATCCTTTCATGCTCCGCAGAATAGGATCCCGGCGGACAAGTCTCCATAGGGTGAAACCCTACCCCGCGAAACGTCAGAGCTGTTTGCGGATAAGTTCCAATTCGTGCCTGCGCTTAGCACTGGTCCTTGGATAGTCCATTTTTAACTCTTCGAGCGCATCCAGAATGACCTGCGAGATGATCGGCCGGGCGTTGTCTTTGTCACCGGCGGGAACGATGTACCCACGGTGCCTCTTTGGTGCTGGTGGCGTTCAGTTTATGCAGACTTACGACAATGTCATGTGAACAATATGTGAGCGTTTCGCGGAAACGGGCAAACAGCAGTAAAAAAGATGGAAATATAATGTGCGGAAAGACATAACGACTATCGCTCATTTACGATTCGGGTTGATTTGAATCATTGGGCGGGTACCCTTCGGTTTATGAAAACTGTATCCACCGCTGAAATGCAGGAACTTGATCGTCGCACCATCGCAAATGGCATAACGGGTGAAGAACTAATGCGTCGCGCCGGACAGGGCGTTGCCGATATCGCTAGTAGCGTACTCGCTAGTCACGGTGGAAAAGCTGTTCTGCTGATCGCCGGAACCGGTAATAACGGCGGCGACGTTTTTTCTGCCGCCACCGAACTTTCACAAAGCGATCTCGATATCGAGGTCTGGCTCTGCGGATCACAGAATCAGATTAAAGGTGATGCACAGGTTCATCTCAAGAAAATGATACGCGCTGGCATCATTCCCAAAGAGGTGCGAAACGAAAATGATCTCCTTCCAAAAACGGATCCCGACCTGATTATTGACGGGTTGCTCGGCACCGGTTCTAAAGGCGCACCGCGCGGATTCATGGAGCCGCTCATTGAATGGATCAACGCAGAAGCCCAGCACGCTTTTGTCCTCGCTATTGATATTCCGTCGGGCATTGATACAGACACCGGAATTGCTGAAGAAACCGCGGTGAAGGCAGATATCACGATCACCATCGGTCTGCCGAAAACCGGACTTATCCGGCCTGAAGCACTTCCATACGTTGGAAGCGTAGAGGTTATCGATATCGGTATTCCGCTTGAGTTTATAGAGGATACTAAAGGGTGCGCCGAAGCATCTTTAATTGACCGAGCCGATCTTTTCATCCCGCGCCGCGAACGGGATAGCCATAAAGGAAGCTACGGACACGTTCTGCTCATTGGTGGATCCGTCGGTTACACGGGAGCCATCGCCATGGCCGCACGGGCAGCGCTGCGTTCCGGCGCAGGACTGGTTAGCGTGCTGACGCCCAAAGAGGTTTACCCCATTGTCGCACAAGCCTGTGGCCCCGAAGCGATGGTTCATCCATTCCAAAATCTTGAAACTTTAACGGTGGATTTTTCCGAGCATTGGAAAAAAATTACCGCCGTTCTGGTCGGCCCAGGCCTCGGACAATCACCTGTATTGATTGAACAACTTTTAAAAAGCTGTCCGGTGCCGCTCGTGTTGGACGCCGATGCGCTTTGCGTGGCAGCTAAAAAAATTGCTGGCGCTAAATGCCCCGTGATTCTTACACCCCACCCCGGCGAGTTTGAACGGCTTTTCGGCGCACCCGTCACCGACCGCTGGGCACAAGCACAGGATGCTGCCAAAAAAACCGGAAAAACCATCATTCTAAAGGGTTCGGGAACTATTGTTGCAGAATCCGGAAAAAAACTGGCCATCAACATGACCGGCAACCCAGGCATGGCAACGGGCGGATCCGGCGATGTGTTGGCTGGACTTTTAACCGGACTGCTCGGTCAAGGAATGGAGCCTTTTAATGCGGCCATGACCGCCGTTTATCTGCATGGAGTCGCAGGTGATATCGCCGCACACGATCTCACGCAATCGGCTATGATTGCTACCGACCTTATCGAAGCGTTGCCTGATGCCTTCCGCTTTCTGTCATCGCGCTAACTCTATCCATTCACCATATGGGCGGGCTGGTGTGTGGTCTGCAAAACGGCCTGCCAGAGCCACCCGCGCGGATCAACCAGCTTGCGCTGTCCAATCATTGAAATGGGTAAATGCACCAGACGATGGTTGTGCAACCCGACGACCATGCCGGTTTTTCCAGCCATGGCAGCGTGCATGGCATTATAGCCGAGGAACAGGCAGTATTCTGCGTCATTGGCGTTGGCGGGCGTACTACGGATTAAATAACTGGGATCAAAATATTTTACATTAATCTCACAGTTCTTTTCGGCGAACCAACGCTTCATCTCATCGCGTAAAAAAGTTCCAATATCGGCCAATTTTGTATTACCGGATTTGTCTTTAGCATTTTCATGCGCCATCAAATTCTGTCCCGCGCCTTCAGCCACCACCACCACCGCATGATCTTTCTTTTCCAGTCGCTGACGAAGATGTTCAAAAAAACCGTTCGGGCCGTCGAGATCAAAGGGGACTTCTGGAATCAAACAAAAGTTGACGTTACTATTCGATGTCGAGGCCGACGTGGCAATCCAGCCGGATTCACGGCCCATCAGCTTAACCAGCCCAACGCCATGGCGGTAAGCCTTAGCCTCTGCATGAGCACCATTAACCACATCCCATGCACCCTGTACGGCGGTCTCATACCCAAACGACCGTTCAATGACGCCGATATCGTTATCAATGGTCTTTGGCACCCCGATAACAGCAATTTTTAACCCTTGCGCATGAACCTCATTCTGAATATCCCGTGCGCCCCGTAACGTACCATCGCCGCCAATGGTGATGAGAATGTTCACTTTATAATGACGCAGGGTGTGGACAATTTCTTTGATGTCCTGCGGGCCGCGCGAAGATTTCAGAATCGTACCGCCCTTTTCGTGAATATCGTCGGTGTTATTTGTATTCAGCTCAATCGGTGGATGGAAGTATTTTGCGACCAAGCCTTCATACCCGTATTGAAAACCAAGCACTCGCTTAACGCCATAGCCCTCAATCGCACAAAACGTTATTGCACGAATAACATCATTAAGCCCCGGACAAAGCCCGCCACAGGTCACAACGCCAACCGTAACGTCCGATGGGTTAAAATAAATCTTTTCACGTGCACCAGCGCGCTGGAAGTATTCCATTTCATCCGCCGATGAGCCCGCGGCATAGTCCAGCGAATGCACACGGTAGATCACCCCATTATCGTCATTAAAAAATTCCTGCCGCTGCGTCTGAAATGGCGAATTCACTTTGCATTCGCCCAACGTTTCAATTGGAATGATTCTGCTCATAAAACACGCCCTCATCCTTTAATACAAATTTTCATAAACCCTAAAATCAGTTAACAAGTCATCAAATATAGCGATGTGAGCCGCGAATCACACAAATTTACACGAGTTTTTTACCGAACGAACGAGCCGATCGTTTAGAACGAATAGAAAAACAAGCACGCAACACGCTCGGTCCTGCTTTGATTTTACCTTTCCGCTGAACACGGCAAAGTATATATATAAGCGACATGAACACTATTCTAACCATTTTAATCCTGCTGTCCGCGACCTTGGTTTTTGCCGAAGACAGCCCATCCCAGACCAACGCAGTAATAAACAACTTGGTAAACACAAACGAAACAGATAGTTACAAACCTCGAAAACCATCTGCAAAAACAGACGCCTACACTGGAGCCACCCGCAAAGGCAAAAAACAGAAATAAAGCACCATGAAACGCGATATTGAATGGATTGAAAAACTCGAAGATGGCGTAAAGCGCACCGTACGCATTGCCATTACCATGAATAAAGGGATCAAATGGCAGTTCAAACGGTCAGACGAAGAGCGCTGGGATTACGATACTCCCGCTACTCCTGAAGACTGGGTATCTCTCGAGGAAAAAGTGGCCGCACTCTACAACCGTCGCCGCGCCACTCATGAAGAGCTGGAACTCGTTCGCACCATGAGGAAGAAAAATGGCTGAATTTAAAATCACCGGCGAATACATCGAGCTGGATAAACTACTCAAAGCCACACACCTCTGTGGAACCGGCGGCGAAGCTCGAATTGTGATTAGCGACGGGCTTGTCACGGTGGATGGCGTAGTCGAACTACGCCTGCGCCGGAAAATTCGCCCCGGTATGTCCATCCAATATGATGGACACGTTCTCGCGGTTCACTAATGCAATAGAGACCCATGTGAAACGAAAACTTTTTAGAAAAAAAAATAGTCGCGTTACTGCGACCAAAAATATCACCGCCCACAAAAAAGCGCGGCGCTTTCCGCTTTTCAACCTATTACTGGCTATCGTTCTTTGGTCAGCGCTGGTGCTGTTTTTTTACAGCGGACGCATGCTACAACCCCAAACACTAGTCCTCGGTCAGAAGGCTCCTGAAACCATGGTGGCTTCGGTTGATTTCCGCGCAGAGAACCTCGCCACCACACAAGCCCGGCAACGTGCAATGGCTGATACCATTCTGCCAGTTTTTTCCGCCGATACCTCCGTGATTGAACACGCACGGCAAGTACTAACAACAACTCAACTGATGAATATCATCCCAGCGAACGAAAAAGTTGATGTACAGACCATCATTTTCAATGCACTTTCCAACATGGTTTCGCGCGGCATCATTTCCGCTGGTGATGCACAAACAAAATTTAATGGCGCGGCCCCGTCCAGTAAAATAACGCTGCGCGGGGGTAAGACCGATAGTATCCGCACACTCGACAGTTTTGTTCAGCAACCCGAGGCGCTCAACATCGCAACAGCAGAAATTCTGCATGAACTCCCGCGCGAAAGCCGCAACGAAGAAACGGTTCGCGCACTGATCGCAACGTGGCTTTGGCCAAACCTAACTTATGATGCGGCAGAAACGGCCGCGCGCCGCGCACAGGCCGTCGAACTGGCAGATCCAGCCATTGAAACAGTAAACACCGGAACCATTCTAATCCGCAGTGGCAATCCAGTTAGCGAACAGACGCTCATATGGCTGGCCGCACACGAAAAACAACGGAGCGAACTCGAACCACCCGCCGAACGTATTCAGCGGCTGACGGGTAGCGGCCTGTTACTGCTAATCGGCCTTGCATTAACTGCCGCTATCGCCGGCCTCATTCAACCCTCCTTATTGCACAGCCGTCGGCAACTGTTGCTGCTGATCACACTCTCCGCCCTGCCACTCGTCGTTGGAAAGGGCCTACTCTACGCCACCGTTAACCTGCACCTATTACCAATTGCTGTACTCAACTTTGCACTACCGTTATCCATTGCACCACTGCTGGCTTCCGTCCTACTCGGCAGTACCGCAGGATTGGTCGCTGGACTCTGGGTTAGTTTTGCGCTGGCAACACTGCTCGGCGGAAGTTTCGATGTATTTATACTTGGCCTATTAACGTCTGTCACAGCGATCTACACTACGCGAGATGTCAAACGCCGCACCGCACTATTCCGTGCGGGATTCTGGATCGGCGCAATCAAAATTCTTTTCGCGCTCGTTATGGCCGTTCTAAATCAGTTGTCCTGGCAAGTCCTTGCACCACAACTCGGGGTAGCGATGCTCTGCGGCTTAATCAGCGCATTGTTGGCCATGCTATTAATCCCCATCTTCGAACACCTCTTTAAAATCACTACCGATATTTCTCTATTGGAACTCTCCGACCTAAGCCATCCATTATTGCAAAGCCTCGCCATCAACGCGCCTGGCACTTACCACCACTCACTTATGATGGCCAGCCTCGCACAAAACGCCGCCGAGGCCATCGGCGCCAATGGGCTCATGTTGCGCGTTTGCGCCTATTTCCACGATATCGGCAAGCTCGTTAAACCCGGCTTTTTCAGTGAGAATATTCAGTTTTCCGAAAACCCACATGATGAACTGACGCCCAGCATGAGCACGCTGGTGATCGTTTCGCACATCAAGGAAGGCATTACGCTGGCAAAAAAATACAAACTGCCACAAGTTATAATCGATGGGATTGAACAGCACCAAGGAACCAGTCTGGTTTCCGTTTTTTACCACCGCGCAAAAACCCGTCAGCAAAAAGAAAACTCCGGCGGACAGCTAGCAATCAATGATGAAGATTTCCGGTACGAAGGGCCGCGTCCACAGAGTCGAGAAATGGCCATTCTGATGCTGGCTGACAGTAGCGAGGCGGCGTCGCGTTCGCTCGAAAAGCCGACACCTGTACGCATCACGAACCTCATTAACGATATCTTTGACACCCGTTTACGTGACGGACAGCTCGACGAATGCAACCTCACACTCGCCGAACTTAATAAAATCAAACAATCCTTCGTCTTCTCGCTCACGAATATGCACCATGGTCGCGTCGCCTATCCTAAAGATGAAAACAGTCCTAATAAATCGACAGAAATATCGAATCAATCTGCCAGCAATCCGCCGATTGATCGCTGAACTCGCCACCGCACTTGAATCAGCCGATCCGGAAACTGTCTGGCAGGAAGTCACCCTGTTACTGACGGACGATACCGGCATTACTCAGTACAACCGCGAATTCTTCGGTAAAGACCGCGCTACCGATGTTATTAGCTTTCGTAGCGAGCCGATCCCCGGCGAAAAAGGGGTCTCCGGCGATCTCATTGTCAATGTCGAATGCGCCCTGCACGAGGGACCACAACATGACGGCATCAGTGCAGAACTTGCCCTTTACATCGCCCATGGCTTCAACCATCTCTCAGGTGCTGACGACAACACGCCCGCCAAACGCGCAGCCATGCGCCGCACGGAACTGCGATGGCTTAACGAATTAAAATCAAAAGCCAACCGTCTGACATTGGAATGATATGAACGAAATAGATTTCAACCATCTCATAGGAAGCATTATTGCACTGCTGACCGCCGGTTTCTGGGCCGTACTATTTGCCGCGTTCCGTGAAACCGGTAATGCGGGCATCAGCCGTCTCGCCGAAAAAAAACCTAAAGCAAAAGATGCACTCATCCATTGGGCCGGGCGGTGGAACCTTTTAAGGACTACGCTACGTTTTTGCCTCACCCTTTTTGAAATCACCGCCATCTATTTCGCATTTAACGCATTTAATTTTCCGCGAACCATCGAGTGGGCTGGACTCTTGGTAATCATGACGCCGCTCTACCTGATCTTCATCCGCGTCATCCCTTTTGTTTTAGCCGAAAGCTATGCGGACCGACTCTCTCTTTTCTTCCTACCGTCCGTCATCGGATTAACAAAGCTGCTCTTGCCACTTGTTTGGCCCATCTATGCACTGGAACGCGGACTTCTTTCCCGCGCACTTTCTTCCGCTGATGAGGACGACAGGCCAACGCCGGAAGAAGAAATCATGACCATCGTCGATCAAGCCGATGAAAAATCTCTTGAAGAAGAAGAGCGCGAAATCATCCGTAGCGTCCTTGAATTTGGCGAAACGGTCGTCCGCGAAATCATGACACCACGCGTCAATATTGAAGGAGTGCGTATCGATAGCACCATCGCTGAATGTGTGGAAAAAGTACAAAGATCAACCCACTCCCGCTTTCCTGTTTATGATGAAACCATCGACAACATTGCTGGGGTCGTACACGTCAAAGACCTGCTACGCCTCTTCGCGAATGGCGAGAAAAATTGCTCCGTTAAAGATGTCATCAAAAAACTTAGCGCCGTACCGGAAACTATGCCCATCAACGATCTTTTGCGTCAAATGCGGGCTCAACACTTTCATATGGCGCTGGTTGTCGATGAATACGGCGGCACCGCAGGTATCGTCTGCATGGAAGACATCATTGAGGAGCTCATCGGTGAAATCCACGACGAATATGATCTTGCAGAAAAAGATATTCTGAAGTGCTCCGACGGCACCGCTCTGGTAAAAGCCAGTCTGGCGGTAGCCGATTTAAATGAAGAACTAGGGCTGAACATTCCAGAAAGCGATGAATACGACTCCATCGGAGGTTATATTCTCAATGAACTCGGAAGCATTCCGCCAGTCGGAACCAAAGTGTCCACACCCTGCCTAGAAATTACCGTCCAAAACGCCACGCCGCGGCGCATTCACACCTTATTACTCACACCCCGCCAGCCCAATGAGTAATCTACCGTTACTTTTCGTGAGCAAAAAAAGCTTAGTTATTTATGTTATTTGTCCTACTTGACTTTTTTTACAGATACCGCACTATCGAAATCGTTCCTAGTAAGGAGCTTCCCTGCCGGTCTTGTCGGGCGTGTGTCCGTCCCGTTCGGGGTGCATGTCGGTGTTGGTTGTTTAAGTGAGGTGTATTATGAATTGGATGAAGAGTGTTTTGTCCGTTTCCGTTCTTTCTTTGTGTGTAGTTTCCGTAGGTTGCCGTTCTCCAAAAATGCCATTAACTCCCGCTCAGCAAGGTGCTGTAGTCGGTGGTGTTAGCGGTGCCGGAGCCGGTGCTATCTGGGTCAACAGTCATAATAACCCAGCCATTAACAGCTGGGAAGGTGCAGGTATCGGCGCCTTGGCGGGTGCCGCCACCGGAGCGCTCATCGGTGATGCACTGGATGAATATGCCTATGACAATGGCGCCAGCTCGAAAGATAAAGACAACCAAATTAACGAACTTCAGCGCCAACTCGCAGGATTGGACAATGTAAAAGTTGAAGCAGTCAATGGTCAGATCCGCTTCACCATTCTGAACGAAGTACTCTTCGAATCCGGCAAAGCTGAACTCAAACAGAGCAGCAAAGCTACGCTCGACAGCGTACTGGACATTATCCAGCGGGAATACGCCAACCGTGACATCACCATCGAAGGTCACACGGACAGCGATCCGATCCAGAAATCAAAATGGAAAGATAACTGGGAGCTCTCCTACAATCGTAGCATCTCGGTTCTGTATTATCTCATGAACGAAAAGCAGATTGTTCCTGAACGTCTGAAAGCAGTTGCTTGTGGTGAATCCCAGCCGGTTGCCGCAAACGACAGTAAAGAAAACAAACGGCTCAACCGCCGCGCAGTTATCGTCGTAATGCCTGCAAAAGATTCGATTGTAATGGAAAAAAAATAAAGCGCGCCCCTGCGCTTAATTAATAAATCCATGAAAACCGCCGTTCCATTGTTTATCACTGGGATGGCGGTTTTACTTTTACTCTGTGGTTGCGCCACATCCGTTGAGAGTCCGATCCGTAAACCGCAAGCCTGCCCGTCACCGCAACCTCTGCGCGTAGCCGTCCTGCCTCCGCGGATTCATCCAAACCTCGAACCGGATAATCTCCAGGCTGAAAAACCGCTTTACAAGCAACTGATGGATGGCCGAGGCGTAGTCTTTACCAGCGCTTCAGCTTCAAAAGATATCGGCCTCGAGATTGTCTCCACCCTGACGCAAGCGAATAAATACGAACGCATTTTCACGGTCGAAGACGAGGCGGATGCCCAACAACTCAAAGCGAACACGCTCATGACCGTCACCGTCTGGGACTACCGCGCCGTGCAACTCGGCTCGAACGGCAGTTATCCGCTCATGTCATTGCTCAGCCCGCTCCAGTCACAATACTGGATGCGATGGAGAACACTGGAAGCACGTTTCGAATGGGAAGTTAAGCTGACTTCGATCACTGACGGCTCTACGCTTTATCGGAAGCGACTCAAGCGGCAATACACATCCCCTGTTCGGTCTGCCTCCGGCAAACACTTTACCAATAAAATGCTATCATTCCTGCAAAACCGTGCTGCGCCCGATTTTATCGGCGAACTGTTTGAACTGGAAATGGTTCTTCCGCCCGAAGAATCTCCTGAGAAAAGCAGTTTTTCATTTCTGAACGTATTTCAGAAAAAGCCGCAACCGTCTCAAAGCCTACAATAAGCGCTTGCTTAAAAAAATTACGCCTCAAGGCGATCCGCTTCTATGAGCCAGCGTGCTTCCAGCGCGGTTAATTTTTTGGTGACGTCAGCGAGCTGTATGTTAAGCGCACCATAATCAAGAGTCGGATCACAGGAGGCTATCGTTTCATTCAATGTCTGCTGTTCCGCCTGCAATTTTCCCATGGCTTCTTCTAATTTACGTAGCTCTTTTTGCGCCTCGCGCTCTTGAGCACGAGCAATTCGCAACTCCTTTGGATTAAGACGTTGAGCTTGCGGTAAATTCTGAGTGCTAAGTGATGGATTCTGAATAGCAGGCTGTTTATTTATCGTTCCGCGTTCAGCGCTTAGCATGGCTGATTTTTCCAAATAATAGTCATAGCCGCCGGGATAGGCGGTGACGCCTTCTGAGCCAATGGAAATAACATGATCGGCCGCGCCGCGCACAAAAGCGACGTCGTGACTGACAAAACAAACCGTACCTTTGTAATCGCGAATGGCTTTTTCAAGTGCTTCGCGTCCATGAATATCAAGATTGGTCGTCGGCTCGTCGAGCAACAGGAAGTTCGGCGGGTTGATAAAAATACGGGCGAAAGCCAGCCGAATTTTTTCGCCACCACTGAGCACGCCGGAAGGTTTATTCACCGCATCGCCGCTAAACCCAAACGAACCGAGCAACCCGCGCACATCGCGTTCCGGAACAGCGGAATTGGCATTGCGCATGATGGTCAGCAAGGACTGATCGGGCGGCATGGTTTCGGCAAAGTCCTGCGACTGGTAGCCGAGCACCACTTTATGCCCCGTTTGCCGTGTTCCCGTCTGCGGCGTAAGCGCGCCGGCTAATACGCGTAACAGTGTGGTCTTCCCCATGCCGTTGTAGCCGACCAGCGCAATCTTCTGTCCGTGGCCGATTTCGAGATTCACGTCGCGCAAAATCTGACGCTTGCCGTCGTATGAAAAACTCATATCTTTAACGGACATAATATGCGCACCACAGTGCGGCGGCGGCGGAATCCGCAGCTTGGAAAGATTAGGTGGTGCAACCGGCGCTTTTACCACTTCGATTTTTTCGAGCATTTTGATGCGACTCTGCACCTGCGCGGCTTTGGTGGCCTGCGCGCGGAACCGGCTAATAAAGCTTTCGAGATGTTCTTTCTGCTCGATATAATTACGGTAGGCCGCCTCCTGCTGCATGTGGCGCTGTTCGCGCTCTTTAATGTAATAGGTGTAGCCGCCAGAATATTTGGTGACAGAACCGCCGCAGATTTCGAGCGTACGGTCGGTGAGCGTTTCAAGCAGATAGCGGTCATGGGAAATCAGCAGCATTGTCCCTTCGAAGCCGCGCAAAAAGCGCTGGAGCCATTCGACGGCAGGCAGGTCGAGGTAGTTAGACGGTTCATCAAGTAGCAGAATATCGGGCCGCGCAATCAGCGTACGCACCAGTTCGGCGCGCATCTGCCAGCCGCCACTGAACGAGCGAAATGGATTAGCAAACTCGCTTTCCTTAAAGCCGAGTCCGCTCAGCGCCGCTTCGGCGCGTGCTTTCAGATCGTAACCGCCGAGATGTTCGAATTCGTGCTGAAGGTCGCCCAACCGATGAAGCATCCGCTCCTGCTCCGCACCGGAAGCAGTCAGCAGATCGTGCTCGATCTGATGGATTTCCGCCACCATCGGTTTGAGTTCCGGAATAGCATTACAGGAATAATCCAACAGCGAACCATCCTGCGCGTGAGCGTGAAGCTGTTGATGAAGATGGCCGAGGCGAACATTTTTAGGCAAAGAAACATCACCTTTGTCGGATGAAATCTCGCCGCTGATCAGGCTGAAAATCGTACTTTTACCCGCGCCGTTCGGGCCGACCACGCCGACATGCTCGCCGGAATTGACGCGGAACGACACCTTATCCAGCACTTCCTGCGTGCCAAACCGCTTACTGACTTGAATAAAATCTATCATGAAGCCGAGGAATGTACCGATTCCTCCAATGATTGGAAACCCAAACCGCTAATGGATGCAAATTAGCGCGAATATCACAGTGGAACGTCAAAAAAT
>CAZTEK010000029.1:0-12923 GCA_964612095.1 uncultured Verrucomicrobiota bacterium | reverse complement strand
ATTCCTGTGATTTCAGGAACCGTTCCTCCAGAGCGGATAACAAAAATCCAGTCGCTGAGTTTTAGATCCATAGCTCGAATATAGTTCAAATTGTGCAGCGTGGCGCTCTGAACCGTTGCGCCTTGAATTTCAACGGGCTCAAACCGGGCAATTGGTGTTAGTTTTCCCGTGGCGCCGCGCGACCAATCGACACTCAGCAACCGCGTCTGAACCGGCGTGTCTTCATATTTGCGGGCGATGGCGCCGCGCGGATGATGCGCCGTTGCGCCCAAGCGGGTTCGAACGGACAGATCATCTACCTTGATTACAATTCCGTCGGTTTCAAACGGGAATTCTACCCGTTGCCGGTTCAGTCTTTCTATGGCAGAAAGCGCTCCGGCAGATGGCACGGTAATACTCTGGATAACAGGCAGCCCAGTTTTTTTAAGCAAAGCAAGTGCTTCGGTATGCGTGGACGGCATCTGATCGGTTGCCAGCAGCTCGAAACACTGAAATTCAAGCGCGCGGCTGGCGATTTCAGCATAATCGGTGAGCATCAGTGTTCCGGACGCGATATTGCGCGGATTTTTAAGCGGTTCCTGTCCGCCTTCCACGCGGCGTTGATTGAGCTTTTCAAAAGCAGCCTTCGGCAGCAGGGCTTCTCCGCGCACCGTAAGTTTTACCGGAGCATGGGTGAGCGCAACCGGCACAGCTCCGGAGGCCAGCATGGCAGGGGTAATATCCACGCCGGTTTTCCCATCACCGCGAGTCACGGCCTGCACCAGAGCACTGTTGCGGTAATGCAGCACCACGGTTAAGCCATCGATTTTTGGTTCGATGCAATAGAGCAGATTCGTTCCGGTCTGCTCAAGGAAGCGGTTAACGCCGTCATCGGAATAAACTTTATCAAGACTCAGAACCGGCGCGTCGTGCGGCACGCGGCGGGCGGATTCTTCGACCGGCGCACCGACAGGGTTCGCGCATGCCAGTTCCGGATAGCTGGCCAGCAGCTGATTGTATTGCTTGCGCAGCAAATCATACGCGGCGTCGCTCATAACCGATTGATGCTTATTATAATAGGCGTCGTCGGCCTGCCGCAAAACCGCCTGCAAAGCGCGGGCCTGCTGTTCGACGTCGGGCGGGGCGGCCATGCAAACCGCCCCGACCGCGATCAAAAGAAAAAACAGCTTACGAAACATAACGGACTCCTTTTCGAAAAATATAAACTTACAAACTGTTATTAAGGTTAGGCGGAGTTAAAAGCGACTCATTTTTCGTGTGCATTCGTAGCCGTTCGCGGTTAAAAACTCTTCATGAGCAAAATCGGCATCATTGATTACGGCATGGGCAATCTCGGCAGTGTTTCCAATGCCTGTAAATTTCTTGGACTGAACGCGGAAATTATCGCCGCGCCCGAACGGATGGATTCATGCCGTGCCGTTATTCTGCCGGGGGTAGGGGCATTCGGCGACTGCATGACGCACCTCACCGAATACGGCTTTGTTTCGCCAATTCAAAAATGGATCGCATCCGGCAAGCCGTTTATGGGCATCTGCCTGGGACTTCAGGCGCTTTTCCAAACCTCGGAAGAAACGCCCGGCATCGAAGGGCTGAGCATATTTAAAGGCAGCGTTAAACGTTTCCAGATCGCGCCGGAACTGAAAGTTCCGCAGATCGGCTGGAATGGCGTGAACCAGAAACGCCTGGATTGCCCGATGTTCGCGGGTATTGAAGACGGCGCGTACTTTTATTTTGTCCACTCGTTCTATGTCGCCCCGGAAGACCAAAGCATCGTCGCGGGAGAAACGGACTATGGAATCAAATACTGTTCCGCCGTCTGGAAAGACAACGTCTTTGCCGTCCAGTTCCACCCCGAAAAAAGTCAGGCCGCCGGCCTCCAAATGCTCAAAAACTTCGGTGCGCAGTCATGAAAACAAAATAACGGTGCATCTCGGAAGTGCGTTTTTGGAACGGCTTCTTCGTCAAAATCTGGACAGTAAGGCGGGCTGAAATTGCCCAATTAACCGCCAAAGATTTTTTACCACCCGCTGCGCTGGAGCAGACTTCGGAGTAAGTCGGAGAGCCTCTTTCAATAAACGGAACAGATTTAAAGTGGAGAGTTCACCTGAAAATTGATTTTAAGTTGAGCTCTCCGCGTTAAATCAAGCCCTGTTCACAGGGTTGCGGGCATCGCTCGCACCGTTTATTTTGATACCCAACTCTGACCCCCTCGGATGTCCCTCTAGCGTAGCGGGTGGTAGAAAATTGTTTTCTGGCCCATATCGATATCACTCAAATTGATTCCGTATGACAGGTTCTATTAACCAGAAAACGGCGCGGAGCGGTCGAAGTCGGGAAGATAATGTTTCTAGCTTTCCAAGGTTTGGATAAAAGCGTTTCCGAGGCCGAGTTCCATCGCATCGTCAGTGATTTCATTATGGAGTTATAATTTTGCTTTGCTTGCTAAAAATACATATGTATTGGATTTTATCCTTGTAAAAAATACAGTGTTTATTAACTTTAGGCCATGAAACGAAAAATATCGGGCGATTTAGTGGCTTGGAAAAATAGCAGTTTCCGCAAGCCGCTGGTGTTGCGCGGAGCCCGGCAGGTCGGGAAAACCTATATTTTGAAAGCCTTTGGATCCCAGGAATTTCGAAAACTCCATTACATTAATTTTGAAGAAGATGATCGCCTGGAAGGGCTTTTTGCAAAGGATGTCCGCCCGGCGCGTATTTTGGATGAATTGCAGTTTTATTTGAACGGCAGCATAGACCGAGAAAAGGATTTGCTGGTTTTCGATGAAATTCAGCGCTGTCCGCGCGCGTTGACCAGTTTGAAATATTTTTGCGAGGAAATGCCGGAGCTGGCGCTCTGCGCGGCGGGCTCATTGCTGGGCGTACACCTCAACAACGAATCGTTTCCGGTCGGCAAGGTGACGTTTCTCGATCTGTTTCCAATGTCCTTTGAGGAGTTTCTCGGAGGAACCGGGCAGGATCGGCTGGCCGGGTTGCTGGCGACGCAGCCTTTTTCTGCACCGGTTCCTGAAATCGCGCATGAACAGCTGTGGGAGCAGTGGAAACTGTATCTGGTCGTCGGCGGGCTGCCCGAGGCCGTAAAAACGTACGGCGAGCAGCAGGAAAACCGGTACGACGCTCTGCAAGCTGTGCGGAAAATCCAGCGCGATCTTTTTGATGCCTATCTGGCGGATATGGCCAAACATAGCGGCAAAATGAACGCCTTGCATATTGAACGGCTATGGAAAAATGTTCCGGTTCAACTGGCCCGGACGCAGGACGGCTCGGCGCCAAAGTTCCGGTTCCGGGACGTCATTCCCGGCCTGCGCGGATATGAGCAGATTTCCGGCCCGTTGAGCTGGCTGGAACGGGCGGAATTGGTTTTGCGCACGTCCATCGTTGATGCCGCAGAGCGTCCGCTGGCTGGGCACGCCCAGGAAAACCGGTTTAAACTCTACTTCATGGACATCGGGCTGCTGGGTGCTGTCAGCGGAATTTCTCCGTCTGTTCTACTTCAGTACGGATTCGGCAGCTATCAGGGCTATGTGGCGGAAAATTTTGTGGCGCAGGAACTCAAAGCCGCAGGGCATCGCGAGCTTTACTGCTGGCAGGGGCGCACTTCCGAAATTGAATTTTTAATCGAAAGGCCGGAAGGCGCCGTTCCCGTCGAAGTAAAATCAGGCCGGGTGACCCACGCAAAAAGCCTGAGCGTTTATATCGAGCGGTATCACCCGCCACAGGCGTATATTTTGAGTGCACGCAATATGGCCGGTCAAAACGGCCGCACCGGCTTGCCGCTCTATCTGGCTGGGCGGCTGGCGCGCGAACTTAAAAACGAAATATGTTAAGCAGAAAACGGCGCGGATTCGTCGAGGTTTTGGCGGTCTTGGTGTCTCCGTAATCTCTGTGGTGAATGAATTATGAAACAGTTTATTTCAATATTGATGTTTGCAGCAACGATGGCTTCTCTGGTGATGGCCGGGGAACCTTTGCCTGCGCCGGGACAGGTCGCGGTGAATATGCCAGTGAAACAGGCTCAGACGCCGGACAGGAGTCTTGTCATCGGCAAAGATGAGAACGGCGTGAAAATACAAATTCTGTCTGTTGATGGTAAAGCCGCCAAGGGCGAGTCGGTCCGGCTGGTACCGGGAACGCATAAATTAGCGATTTCCTGCATCAAGTCGGAATCTTACGGCGCGCTGAGTGTGGACACCACGCTCATACTGACGGTGAAACCGAACTGCGACTACGAACTGCTCGGCTTCTTCGAAGGGAAAAACGCAAAAGTCGCTGTGAAAGAAAAGTTCGTGCGGTAATGCGCCGCCGGAAAACTATTTGAAGGGCAGCAAGACAAGCCCGGTGGCTATCAAAGAGATGCCGACCCATTGAACAGGGGCAAGGGGTTGCTTAAAAACGACTGCGGAGACTAATTGCAACGCACAGAAAGCTCCGCCCAGACATACGGCAAAGATCAGGTTCGGGTTCGTATTTCGCAGTGCCAGTGTCAGCGAAACTGAAACGCCCAGCCCGACACAATTACCTATGATAAAATAGAGAAGTGCGGTCCGGCCGGTGTGCTGCGCCGCCACGCGGAAGAGCAGGCTCGATCCGATGCTGGCCAGAATATAGCCCGCGACAGCGACGATGGTGAAGATTGTTTTCATAATGTTATGGATTCGGAATGATGAGTGTTTGGCCAACTTTAATATCGGTCTCCGTTTTCATTTTATCGCGGTTGGCATCGTAGATTTTTTGCCATTTCCCGGCATCTCCGTAAACTGATCCGGCAACGCGGGAGAGAGTGTCGCCGGGGCGAACTTGATATGTGCGGGCCGGTTTCGGCGCGACGGGTGCGGCGGTCTGCGCCGGAATAGGGCGCGGTGCAGGCGGTTGGGTTAAGATGGTTTTAACGTTGGCGGCTGGCGCCGGCGCGGCGCCGCCTGCCGCCTCAAGTTGCCGGCGGAGCAAGTTGTTTTCGCGGGTCAGTCGGATCAGCTCCTCCGAAACATCGCCGCCAGATAATCCAGTTTCTCCGGCGAGGGAAACTTTGGCTTGTTTGATCCAATCTTGAATTAGTGCGCGCTTTTCGGTGAGCGGCCGTTTTTCAAGATACCGTTCGTAGTGATAAATGGCGCGGGCATAGTTTTTTTCATGCTGATGGTAGATCATCGCCAGTTCTAGGTCGGGACGGCCGAGCTCCGGCTTTTTTACCAAGGCGGACTCGAACTGCCCGATGGCTTCGTCCCAGTTTTTCAGGCGGACTTGATCCAGCCCTTTGCTGACGCGGGCGTCTTTTTCGTCAGCGGTGTCGAGCTGCGCACCGCTTTTCTGTCCGCAACCGGCGAGCAGTGAGCAGAGCATACCGATTCCAATGAAAAGGACTGCCGTTGTTTTTCTAATATCCGTATTCATTTTAAACCCACCCCGCCTTCGGCACCCCTCCGCAGGAGGGGATTCCATTAGCGTTTATTCGCGCCCATTCGCGGTTAAAAAAACAGTTTGAAGAATTTTAGAATGCCTTGACCCCAAGGCACGCGGTGCGAGATGCCGCCCTTGCCTTTAAAGGTATGCAGATTGGCGATATACCACTCGTAATTGCGCACCAGCGCCTGCTTGTTTGAAAACTTCGGGTAAAAGTGCAGCTTCTGCTCAATCTTTTCTGTTGAGACGAATGAATCTTCGCAGGCGGTTTCATAAACCCATTTGTAAAGCGGCGAAAGTTTGAAGAATTCAAGGATACGCAGGGCCCAGATCAGTGGTTTGGCCGGAGTTCCGATCACCTTTTTGCCGTGTCCCGCACGATCAAGTACCGCCTGATAATCCTCCTTCATCGTCGTGAATTCTCTTGCGCCGATGTTGAACGTATCATTCACCACCACCGAGTCTTTCGTCAGACAGAGATAAATCGCCTCGCAGAGGTCTGCGACATCGAGCAGCTGGTAGCGATTGTTGCCGCTTCCGATCATTGGAAAATTTTTGCCGTCCTTGGCCCAGTCGTAGAAGAGCGCAAAAACCCCGAGCCGTTCCGGACCGACGAATGACTTCGGGCGGATGATCGGTACGCACATTCCTTTGGCGCGGTATTCGAGGCAGACTTTTTCCGCTTCGATTTTGGCGATGCCGTACGGGCCGACGCCGATCAGCGGATCTGTTTCGTACAACGGATGGTGGTCCGGGATTCCGTAAACGGCAGTGGAAGAAATATGCACGAAGCGCTCAACCTTCTCCTTTTCCGCGGCGGCCAGCAGAATGCGGGTGCCTTCAATGTCGGTGGAGAAAATTTCTTCTTTCGTGTAAAGGGGCAGGGCGGCGGCGGTATGGATGACCCAGTCCACGCCTTGCATCACTTCGCGCACGGTCGAGGCGTTGCGGATATCGCCGATCACCGCTTTGATCCGGTTTCGTTCCGGATAATCGAACTCGAGCAGATCCAGTACAGTGATATCGGTTACACCCTGCTGAAGCAGATAACGGATCATATTGATGCCGAGAAACCCGCTGCCGCCGGTAACTAAAACCTTCTTGCTCATGCAAAAACTCCTTTGTGAAAAGACGCGGTAGTCTGAAACACCCGTGACGCTTCTTCAATCCAATTATATTTCGCTGTTTTTAGAAGCTTTCGCTTAATTTTTAGCGGATGAAAGAGTACGGTCTATTTAAACAGGAAGGGTTAAGTCATGGGAAAAAATGCCGTAATTTTGTCCGCCATTCTCTTTTCTACGCTGGTTCGGGCCGGCGAGTTTGATCAATTTGCAATTAAAGCGCTGGGCGACGTGGCGTCCTACAGCCATAAGGAAAATTATTCACCGGCTGTCAGCGATGTTTATCTGGGCTATGACGCCGACGGCAAGGCTGTTTCCGCCGCCGCTGTGCGTCCGATCAAAACCTATGCTACGGTAAACGGACTGGTTGCGGTGTCGAAAAAAGACGGACGGTGGGTTATCAGCACAGCCTCCTTTCCGGATATAGCGCGAATCAAAGACCCCGCCAAGCAGCAGAAAGTGACCGGCACGATCAACAAGTTTTCCGGCAGTACAGTCAAAGATGCAGACGGCAACCTGCAGAAGGTCGATGCCGTAACCGGTGCCACGCGCTATCAAGAAAGCATCTACCTCTACTTCAACCTGCTGGCCAAAACCGCCGTTGAAGAAATTGGGAAAAATCCGGACTGGCCGAAACTCCCTGTTTCAAAATAAGGAACTATGCTTCGCAAAATCCAGCATCCCGGATTTTCTGTACCGCGCGAAATTCCTGTTCCGTATGCTCTGCCGATGGACTTCCCGCCGCCGGTTTCTTTTAATGCAACGGATTATCCGGCGTTTCTTGAAACCATCGGTCTTGTCGGCATGGGCGGCGGAATGTTTCCGGTTTCCCGGAAAGTCCGGGCCAGTCATGGCGTCCATACGCTGGTGATCAACGGCGTGGAGTGCGAACCGGGCGTTACCATCGATCAGGCGGTTTTATTGCACCACGCTCGCTGGGTTATCGCCGGTGCGGAAGCCAGCGCCCGCGCCACGGGCGCAAAACGGATTGTTCTGGCCGTGAAAAAAGAAACCGCGCTGATCAAACAACTCTGCAAGTTGTATCCGTTCGATCTGTTGACTATGCCGCGCACCTATCCGGCCGGAGCGGAAAAACTGATCCTTCGAAAATTGCTTCGCCGGATGCCGCCGCCAGGCGCCCTGCCGTTTCATCTTGGATTTATAGTACAGAACACCGCCACGCTGCGTGCTGTTGGCCGAGCCGTGCTTGACGGCATTCCGGCGGTTGAGCGTCCACTCACACTGGCGGCACCGGACGGAAAATTTTATCAAAACCTGATTGCTCCGGTCGGCATGAGTTTTAATGAATTGTTACAGGCGGCCAAGTGCAACTATCAGCCGGATCACCAGATTCTGGTCGCGGGCGGACTCATGATGGGCCGGGCGGTTTCTGCGGACGAAAAAATAACGCTGGGCACCACGTCGCTTCTTGTGCTTAACCGCCGGCGGGTAGAAACACGGGAAACCGGCTGTATCCGTTGCGGAGCCTGTTTCGACGCCTGTCCACTTACGCTTCACCCGATCACGCTGGTTGATATCATCCGCAACAGACAGCGTCACAGCGAATCGTTTAAGTCACAAATGAAGTCACAAATGAAAGAATGTTTTCTCTGCGGAGCCTGCGCGGCCGTCTGCCCTGCGCGTATTCCGCTGGCAGTCCACCTGCGGGAGGGTAAACAATGTCTGCACTGAACCGCAAAAAAATCGCCGGCCCGCCGTACTTGACGGTTTGCGACAGTTCGGCCGTGCAGACCTTCTGGTGTGTCGCCATGCTGTTGATCCTTGGCGGCCTCTACAGTCTGGTTTATCAGCCGGTTTTCATCCTGAAACTCGCCGGGTATATGCTGCTCGCCACGCTGATTGAAATGCTCTATCGCTTCCTGCGCGACGGCAACCTGCGGATTCAAAATGCCGGAGCCGCGCTGACTGCCGGGCTGCTGGTCATGGGAATTCCTGCCGATATGCCGGTTCATGCCGTGTGTCTGGCGTTACTGTTTTCAATCGGCCTGATCAAGTTGCCGGGAGCCTCCGCTCTGCGCCTGAATGCCGCGGTTGCCGGACGGTTTTTTCTCATGATGATCTTCGGCGCCGACATCGTCCGCTGGACGTATGCCGGCCAGCCGCTCGACGGATTGAGCGGTGCCACACCGCTGGAGCTTTGGCACAGCGAAGGGCACTCCGTCGGAATGGCCGGATTGCTGACGGGACATATTCAGGAAAGCTGGCAGAGCCTTTTTCAAATTATTCCCGGTTCGCCCGGCGAACTCTTTCGTCCGGTTTTAATTCTATTCGGAATCATCCTGTTCCTCCGCGGCATTATTGATTGGCGTGGGAGTATTTCTTTTCTGGCGGCTTTCGCACTGACCTGTGCCGCCGTCGGTGAACCAGTCGGGTTTAATTTACTTTCCGGCGCGGTGATTTTTGTCGCCATCTTTATTGTCACCGATCCGAAAAGTTCACCGGCCAGTCGCGCCGGACGAATTATCGGCGGCGCGTTGGCCGGGGTAATCAACGGATGCATTCGCCATTTTACCTTTTATGCGGAAGGGATCGTTTACTCCATACTCATCATGAACCTGCTCTCCCCAGCAATAGACCGGATTACCTTTTGGATGCGCGGACGGCTTATTCATTATCGTCGACACCGGTTCGCGCAACGTCTCGCGGTTCAGCACACAAAACAACCTTTTCTGCCGCCGGTATAAAGGTAAACTGCAGACATGAGCACACTTCAGCAAATGGGCGAACATGCCGCGATTGTGGCACTGACTGCAAACCTGAAAGCCGTCGGCGACGACTGCGCTGTTCTGCCGCTCGACGCGCACTACGATCTGGTTCTCACGTCTGACCCGCTCATCAGCGGCGTACACTTCACGCCCAGCACCGATCCCGAACAGATCGGCTGGAAAGCCGCCGCGCGCGTTTTGAGCGACTTCGCCGCCATGGGCGCCGACCCGCAGTATTTGCTGATCAACCTCGTCGCGCCGCCGGAACAGGATTTCCAAACCTTGGAAAAGATCTACGCCGGCGTTTCCAAACTCCGGAAGCTGTTCGGCGTCGATCTGGTTGGCGGCGACCTCGCGCAGGGACCGGTACTCGAACTGCACGTCTTCGGCGTCGGCCGCGTACCGAAAGGTAAAGCGCTGCTCCGCTCCGGCGCGCACCCCGGCGACATCATCTACGTCACCGGCCCGCTCGGCGGCTCATTTGAAAGCGGCAAACACCTAACCTTTATGCCGCGACTCAAAGAAGCCAAATGGTTGCGGCAGTCCGGCTTCGTCCGCTGCATGATGGACATCAGTGACGGCCTCGCCACTGACCTGCGCCATATTCTCAAGGCGTCGAAAGCCGGTGCGGAGCTGAATGGCATCGCGATTCCAAGGGTTGGCAGTCTTGATCAAGCACTATTCGACGGCGAGGACTTTGAACTGCTCTTCACCGTTCGCGCGGAAGATGCCGACCAATTCGATTTCCAATGTCTGGAAGATTTAGATCAGCAATTTCCACGCATCGGAACTATTACCGATCAGCCGGAAGTTCTAACTCTCGATGGAGCCATTCTGGAACGCAAGGCGTTTGAGCATTTCAGGGATTAAACGCTTGTCGGCAGGCGGGCGGCGCGGATATATTCCGAACCTTCTTTTCGGGGCGGTAGCTCAATTGGTAGAGCGCCACGTTCGCAACGTGGAGGTCGAGGGTTCGATCCCCTTTCGCTCCACCACTTAAAACACTCATTCACAGCACTTTGCAAAAGGTGCTGTTTTTTTATTTGCCTCGTACGGGCCAGACTTCGGGCAATACTTCGGGTTTGGCCGTTTGATTCGCCCGCTTTGTTTATAGGCGGTCGAAATGTTTCAAAAACAAACGGAGGCAAGCAATGGCAAGTGTGCCGAACAGCATCTGGAAAAGCTGTATGAACTAAAGGCTGGCGCGAGTCTCTGTCAGATGCCGGTAGCTGAGATAGCCGCGCACTGGAGGTTGATCCCGACCCGTCGGGAAAGATCGGCCTCATGGGAAAACACCCAGTGCTCGACGCTGAAAGATTTCAGCAGTTATATCCAAGCGAACCATCCTGCCGTGCAGTACATTTCTCAGGTCACCCCCAAAATGGCCCGCGAATGGCTGCGGAGCCTTGAAGTCCGCCGTTATGCATCGGCCACCTACAATGACAAACTGCACCTGCTCAAAGGCTTTTTTGAGCGCATCGGTCACGAAGCCGGGGTCATGAAAAATCCCTTTTCCGGCTGTCCAACCAAAATCAAGAAAACGATGCACCGCCAGCCCTTCACGCAGGACGAACTCAACGCGATTCTCACCCATTGTGATGAGCTAACACGCCCGGTCGTTATGACCGCCATGTGCACCGCCATGCGGCGTGGCGACTGCTGCCAGCTCAAATGGGAATCGATCGATCTGGAGCACGGCTTTATTTCTGTAAAAACATCCAAGACCGGCGAGCTGGCGGAGATCCCGCTCTTCCCGCTGTTACGCGCCGAACTGGAAAAGCTTCCCCGTGTGAGTGAATACGTGTTCCCCAAGGTCGCGGCCATGTACACAGAAAATATCCACGGCCTGTCATGGCGATTTAAACAAGCCCTCAAGGTCGCTGGAATCAAAGGGACTGTCATTGCGCGGGAAGATGCCAGCCATAAGGCCAGCGCGAAAGATTTCCATTCCTTACGGACGACGTGGATCACCATGGCGCTGTCGGCGGGTGTGCCGATGGAGTTGGTTCGGCGAGTGACGGGCCATTCCACCGTTGAAGTCGTGCTGAAACACTACTTCCGTCCCGGACGCGAAGCCTTTCGCACGGCACTGGAAACGGCCAGGCCGCACATGCTCACCGGCGGCGCGGCTCCGGGAAAAGCTATCCAAGCTGTTCAGGTGCTCCCAGACCCAAGCCATGAACAACAGCTCAAAACGGTCGAAGAACTGCCCGCCACCGTGGCCGCCTGAGCAGGGCGGTGCAACAAGGTGAGCAGAGCCCAGTTTGATTTATCAAACTTTTTGAAAAAAATAGTTGAGAAAATTTTTATGTTCCAAAAAAACGCCCCAAAGGGAGTGGCAACGTTTGGGAAAAGCAGGTAAAAATAGCGGCAGTTTAGCGTCTATTAGCGGTTGAATGAGAAGGTTGAAATGAAAAAGCCAATGGGCGGCGGTGCCGCAGTTGCCGGTTGATGGTTGCTGAGTTGATGAGGGCATTTTTGTGTTTCTTGTGGCAAATGAAGTTGGGGTTTCCAGAGTTTGGAACGGCGGAGATCAGAGGGGCTAGATGATGAATAAGAAAGAGATTAAAAAGAGTGTTGCCGCCACTGGGAATGAGCCGGCGTTTCAGTGCGTTCTGGATTTGATCGTGGCCGCCCGGGGACGTGCGGAGCGGGCGGTGAATACTGCGGTGATTGAGCTGTATTGGAGCGTCGGGGAGTATCTGTCGCTTAAGATTGGCGAGGATGGTTGGGGTAAAGGCACGGTGGCCTCTCTGTCGGAATATATTCAGCACCGTCAGCCGGGGCTCCGGGGCTATTCTCCGCAGAATCTGTGGCGTATGCGGCAGTTTTATGAGACGTATCGGGAACAGGCGAATCTCTCAACGCTGTTGAGAGAAATTCCGTGGTCGGCGCATTTGCATATTCTTTCGGGGGCACGTAGCGCGGAAGAGCGCGAGTTTTATCTGCGGGTAGCCGCCGAAAACCGTTGGCCGGTGCGGGAGCTGGAGCGGCAGATGGATGCCGGTCTGTATGAAAAGGCGATTTTGAATCCGCCAAAAATCTCAACGGCGTTGAGAGCATTGCATCCGGCGGCGGATTCCTGCTTTAAGGATTCTTATTCGCTGGAGTTTCTCGGACTGCCCGAAACGCATGACGAGGGGGATTTGCACAGGGCGTTGTTGCAAAATCTGGGACGGTTTCTTACGGAGTTGGGCCGGGATTTCTGTTTCGTAGGATCAGAGGTTGCCTTGCAGGTTGGCGGGCAGGATTTTTCGCTCGATCTGCTTTTCTTTCATCGGGCGCTGAACAGCCTGATTGCCGTTGAGCTGAAGGCTGTCCGGTTTAAGCCGGAGCATCTGGGCAAGCTGGAGTTTTATCTGGAGGCGCTGGATCGTGATGTGCGCAAGCCGCACGAAAATCCGTCGATTGGGATATTACTGTGCGCCACCAAGGATAGCGAAGTGGTGGAGTATGCCTTGAGCCGCTCGCTGTCGCCAGCTATGGTGGCCGAATACAGAACCCGTCTGCCCGACAAAAAAGTATTAGAGGGGAAACTGCATGAGTTCTATCGCTTACTGTCGGGGCAAAAGGAGTAGATTGCTGAGATACGATTCAGGATTAAAGGGGCAAAAAATGGTTGCGTAGGATTTGACCGAAGGCCGTTCGACCGGTATCCC
>CAZTEK010000028.1:0-12929 GCA_964612095.1 uncultured Verrucomicrobiota bacterium | reverse complement strand
ACAGCACAACGGAATACGGGCGGCGGCGCACCCGTTCAGTAAGCTGTCCGCCTTCCTCGTGGCCGACATAGCCGGGCGGCGAACCGACCAGCCGCGAGGCGGAAAATTTCTCCATGTATTCCGACATGTCGATCTGAATCAGCGCATCTGGGTCATCGAACATAAAACGCGCCAGTTCTTTCGCCAACATCGTTTTGCCGACACCGGTCGGACCGAGAAATGCGAATGATCCGATCGGCCGGCGGGGATCTTTCAATTCAGCACGCGACCGGCGCAGCGCACGGGAAATTGCCGAAACCGCCTCGTTCTGGCCGATGACATTCTTTTCAATCTCCGCTTCCATCTTGAGCAGTTTAGCGAGTGCCTGTTCGCCCATTTTATCGACCGGCACACCGGTCCATTTGGAAACGATGATGCGGATTTCCTCCTCATCAACCTGCGTGAGATTTTCCTGTCGCGAGGCTTCCCACGTTTTCATAGCGGCATCAAATTCCTCTTTCGCCTTGCGTTCAGCATCCCGCATGGCGGCGGCCTCTTCGAACTTCTGCTCACGGATCGCCGTATCTTTTTTATGCTGAGATTCCAGCATCCGCTGCCGGATTTCCTGAAACTCCGGAGGTTTAACCATATTGGCGATATGGCTACGTGCGCCCGCTTCATCAATCAGGTCAATGGCTTTATCGGGAAGAAAACGATCCGGAAGATAGCGTGCTGAAAGTTTGGCGGCGCACTCCAGTGCAGCGTCGCTGATCTTGGTGTGATGATGCTCTTCATATTTCGGACGTAACCCTTTAAGAATCAAAACGGTTTCTTCAATGGTCGGTTCTTTGACGATAACCGTCTGAAAACGGCGTTCCAACGCAGCGTCTTTCTCAATCGACTTGCGGTATTCGTTTAGCGTCGTGGCGCCGATACATTGCAACTCGCCGCGTGAAAGCGCGGGCTTGATAATATTGGCCGCATCCATCGTTCCTTCGGCTGAACCGGCACCGACGATGGTGTGCATTTCATCCAGAAAAAGCAGAACATTCTTTGTCTTACGGATCTCATCCATAACTGCCTTGATCCGTTCTTCAAACTGTCCGCGATATTTGGTACCGGCCACCATCAGCGCGAGATCTAGCGTTACCACCTTTTTATCGGCCAACAACTGAGGAACTGTACCGTCTGCGATGGACTGTGCGAGTCCTTCAGCAATCGCGGTTTTACCAACACCTGCTTCGCCAAGTAGCACCGGATTGTTTTTCGTGCGGCGGCAAAGAATCTGAATGACGCGCTCAATTTCGTTGTGCCGTCCGATAACCGGGTCGAGCTCGCCCTTTTTTGCCATTTCGGTGAGATCACGTCCGAACGCATTGAGCGCGGGCGTTTTGACAGCCTGACCGTCGGTAGTTTTAGGTTGTGTTCCGTATGCTGGGCTATCTTCCTCATTGACCTCCATAGAGCCGTCATAGTCGGGATCAAGCATAGCCATAATTTCTTCGCGGGCCTCTTCGAGGTCTACGCCCATATTTTCCAAAACACGGGCGGCGATCCCCTCGCCTTCACGAAGCAAACCGAGCAGAATATGTTCCGTGCCGACATAGCTATGATTGAGCGAGCGGGCTTCGCTGGTCGCCAGCGCCAGCACTTTTTTGGCACGAGGAGTAAACGGAATATTTCCAGCCGTTTTCGTGTCAGCGCCGGTTCCAACCGCCTTTTCGACCTCTAGTCGCAGACCTTGCAAATCCACACCAAGCGACTGAAGTGCACTAACGGCCACACCGCTACCCAGCGCAACAAGACCAAGCAAAATATGCTCCGTGCCGACATAGTTATGATTGAACTGCTCGGCTTCCTTGCGGGCCAGATGCAGAACGCGTTGTGCTCGGGGTGTAAAGTTTTCCATAGGACTCCTCTAAAATTAAACTTTGATTATTCCAGAACGGGCATTTAATTCAAGCTATGCGTAACGAGTAATACATCAAACCAATCCGCCAAGTCGGTAACCGCCCCACACGGCCAGAATGCCTAGCGCGTTACTAGCCAGCAGATTAAGCCAAGCAAAAAACTGTTCACCTTCGCGGGCCATCGCCAGCGTTTCATAAGCATAGGTTGAAAAAGTGGTAAACGCACCGATAAATCCGACCGTCAGCGCAAAGCGAATCTCCGCCGCCATTTCAAAACGCTCGCTCAGCAAATGGCCTAGAAAGCCCAGCACCAGACAGCCCAGCAGATTGACCGCCAGCGTGCCGACCGGAAAGTCGCCCACCCGCCCGCCTAGCCAATGCTGAATACCGACAGTCATTCCATAGCGTGCAATCGCACCGAAGAACCCGCCGATTCCAATGCATAGCAGAATTTTCATATCCGGCGGAGTTTACCGGTCAGGCATTTAAACTCAAGCCTTCGGCATAACATTTCCCAGCCATTTAACGGCTTCGGGATGGGCCTCCCAGGCCGGTTTTTGCAGTTCGGCGCACATCTGCGCTTCTTCGCGACTTCCGGGAGAATAACTTCCGGCGGGATTCTTCGGAAGTTTGCGATGACCTTTGAGATACGCTTCAACATGACCATTCTGCTCGCGGGCTGCCGCCAGTGCTTTGGTTGCAGCGTCCAGTTTACCGCTCAGGAACCGCTCCAGAACATAGGCCCATGCCATCACGGCGCTGTATTGACGTTCGTCGGCGAATTTTATCAGCAGACGGGCCGCATCCTTTATTCGATCTTTTTGGAGGTAAAGGCCGATCAGTCCGTACCGGATTCCCAGATTATCGTTCGGGCAAAGCTCGAGCATGCCCTCGTGCTCAACAATGGCTTCATCAAGCATCCTCATCTTAACAAGCCGCTGCGCCAGCTCGCTGCGGGCGCGCATATAAGGCCGCGTTTCGAGCAAGCCCCAGAATACGCCCTTGCACTCCTCGAACAGCTCCGGACCCAACCGGTCTGCGGCGACCTTCACAATCTGCTGCGCGAACAGAACACCTTCTGGATCAGTGTCATCAAATGCGGCAAGCACTTGAAGCAGACAGTCCGTGTTAGCAGGGTCAATTTCCAAGGCTTTGAAAATCAGATCCATATCGCCAGTTTCCATCGCCTCATAATAAAGATCCTGTGCTTGAAATTCCTCATCCGAACCGGATTTCGGCGCGGCTCCGCCCATAGCCCGCTCCATGAATATCCGTGTGTTGCCCAGCATCGTTTCTTCACTCTTCACATTCTTCTTTTTTGCCATGGTTACCTCCTCACTGAATCTGTCACGCCACCGTCTTCTAATGCCTGAAACTTCTTGTGTGCCGGCCTTCCAATCACTGGAAATTACGAGATTCCGGGATCCCGGCACTTATCGGACCGCCCCGGCTCATCAGGATTTCCTCAGGACGCGTTCCTTCAGTTTCGTTATTTCTTTTTCTGGAACGGGATATTTTCGGTCTTGAGAATCCAGCAAAGTGATCGTCTCAAAACTTTCAAAACAGCCAGCCGTGTTGAAGTTTATAAATTTAACATCACCGGGGCCGACAACCATTGGAAATGCTATTTTTGTTACACCGTATGGTGCATAAAATTCATCATAAATGCCGAGTTCGCATTGTCCGCCATCTTTGGTCGTCGATTTACACTGGCTGATAATCAGCGGACGATACCCATCATTAGCAACAAGGACTTGAACCATATCCTCCTCTATTCCCAGTCCCTTATCTGTAATATGGCACTTCCGTAAAAATAAAGTGATTTTGGGACGTTGAATCCAGTTTATTAGCCACGGGGCTCCCACCGCTACCATGGAAACAAGCAGAGCTACCAATGCTAATGTATCACTTCGGGACCACCCAGAATCGACAAGTCTCACATCAATCATGATCTTTCCTCCACAATTTGTATCTCCTCCTCCGTCAGGTCGTAGAGTTTGTAAACGAGCTGGTCGATTTCGCCTTCGAGGGCGGAGACGTCGTCTTTCGGGTTTTTCTTCTTCAGCGCCAGAATCTGCTCAACCAAGGCTTCGATTTCGGATTGTTGCGCGGGCGTGGCGGACGGAACCGGCAACAGCTTCAAGTACTCGCCCTTGATTTTCGGAAAGGTTTTTCGGTCATCTCGAAATTTATTAAGCCAGTAAAAACGAATTGCGGAAGAATTCAAAACCCCTAAAAGAAACTTAGAGTCGAGTGCTTTGGTTTTAGGAAGAATAATAAATGCCGCGTTTAACACGGCATATCCGTTCACATCAATGCCACCTTCAGGATAATCTCCAATCTGACGCACAAGAATTTTATTCTTCGCATTGTGGATGTTTTCATCCCAGCAACCACCGCGCTTAACTTCTCGATTAAAATAACAATAGCGGTTTGTAAAGGTTACGTGAAATCTGTGGATATCTTTCCCCGCATAACATTCTCGATGGAACTTCGTGAGTGAGGATTTGCTTAAGGGAGACTCCACAACATCTTGCGGAAACTCTTTCCGATCTCTCAACTGCATCCCAAAATTAATAGAAGCCACCGATCCAAAGGTTTCGCCAGCCTGATTCATTTTTCGAATGATGCTGTCAGCGGCATTTCCTGTGTGCAAAACAAGAAGACACATATCATCGACTAGCTCTGCTTGTTTTACCTTAGATTTACTTTCAATACTTAATCCAGAATCGCTCACTTCTGCTTTACAAAAACGCGTGTAGACGTTTTTTGAATCCATTTTTTGCGCAATAAAAACTACATTATGAACACTGGCGTCGAACACGCCTTCATCGAAAAATAATAGCTCTCTGAGACTTGTTTCGGTCAGCAGAAATTTCCGAAGCGGAAACGCGAAGTTATTTGAAACAAAATTTGAAGGGGTAATAAGCGAAATAGTTCCTGCCCTCTTAAGCAAGGTGATGCCTTTCTCAATAAAAAGGTGGTAGAGATCAAGTTTATACGAAGCGACTTTATACTGTTGTCGAAAATATTTGATCATGGGCTCGTCGCGGTTTTTTGCCTGCATCAGCACATACGGCGGATTGCCGATTACCACGTCGAAGCCGTCCATAATGGCGAACATCCATTCGGGGTCGAAGAAGGGTGCGGAAACATTCTGGTCGTATGGATTCCATTCAGCGACCTGCCGGGCGGACTGTCCAATCCAGCCGTCACCGATCAGCAGGTCACCGATTTTGTGGCGGAGTTTGTCGTCGAGTTCGCGGTATTTCTGCTTGGTTTTCGGAGAGCGAGCTTTGAAATGTTCATGGCGAACTTTAGCCAGTTCCTTTTCCAGCATATCAATCTCCGGATTGCGCAGGAGCATCTGCTGCGGCCGGTCAATCCCGATGAGTGTATTGGCGGCGACGAATTTGGTTTCGAGGTTGGGGAGCGGACGAATGCCGAGGTTGGGCTTTTTCGGGTCGGTTTTCTGGTCACAGAGCAGCGAAATGAAAAAGCGCAGTTTGCTGATCTGGCAGGCGATGGGCTGGATGTCCACGCCGTAGATACAGTTTTCAATCAGGCAGAGTTTGCGTCCGTAATCATCGTAGTTCTCTTTGAAGTTGCGTGTCAGCTCATCGCGCAGAATCACATCGTCGAGTTTTTCGATCTGCTTTTGCAGAAAATCTTCGTTGCCGGGGTCGAGCTTGGAGAGAATGAGCACGAGCTTGTGGAGCACACCCATTGGAAAAGCCCCGGAGCCGCAGGCGGGGTCCAGGATTTTACAGGCATCCACGGCGGCAATCAGCGTTTCGGTTTCTGTCTTGTTAAAGGGGTTGCCTTCGGTGTCATAGGAGAGTAGGTCACGAAGCTTCGCTTCGATTTCCGACTGTTGATTGCCTAGCTCTGATTGCAGTGCGGTTTTGAGATAAGCAATGAGGGATTCGTCCACCATGTAGCTGACAATTTCACGCGGGGTGTAGAAGGAGCCGGTCTGTTTGCGGGCGGTGGCCCCGGTTTCGGGATTGTAGGCGGCGAGCAGGTTTTCAAAGACCATGCCGAGCAGTTCGGGGTCGAGGGCGACTTCGGACTCGTGCGGGGTGTTTTCGATGACGGTGAAGTTGTAGCGCGAAAGGATGTCGAGCAGTCCGCTGACTTTTTCTTTTTTGCGTTTGGTGTCGCCATAGGCGTCGCTGAGGTCTTCGACATGTTCCCCACCGAAAAAGAGGAAGTTGGGCACGGACAGCTCGTTGTCTTTGCGGTCGGAAAAGCCGTCGATGCGGACATACGGTTTGGTTTCAACCCGGTCGAGGCATTCAAAGAGTCCTCCGTTGAGAAAGGGAACCGTTTTGAACAGATCCAGCGCCGTATCCGGTTTGCGGAACAGTTCTTCGTAGCGATAGACGTTGTGAATGCCGAAATGGCCGTCACCGCCCTGCTCGTTTTTATAGCGGAACCGGCGCGGAATTTTCGGATTGTCCATTTCGGTGTTGAGCGTGGCAAAGAAAAGGTTTTGCAGAACGGCTTTGTAATAGGTGCTTTCGTCCGGCTCCAGACTCCGAAGCATTTTTTCAACACGTTCCCGGTCAAAAAGTTCATTCGGAATCAGGTTCATCTGTTTCATGAACCAGACAAACATGAGGCGGGTGATCAGCCGAATGGTACAGACGGGATTGCGTTCGGCATCGGAAAGATCGTTCTGCGCCGGAAAATGGATGTTTTTGAGCGCCCAGAAATACCAGTTGGAGAGTTCGCGATAGAATTCTTTGGAAACCGCTTCGATTGAAAAGGCCTGCTTGATCGTTTCGAGCGAATCGAAGGCGCAGCCGCCAAGCTGGCGTTTGAAGGTGGTGTTGCCGGTGGAGTCGGGCTGGACAAAGTAGGTGAAACGGCGATAGGGGCTGAGTTCGGCTTTGGTGCCCTGATAGGCTTTATAAACCAGACTCAGTCGAAACGACCCGCTGGCGCCTTTGAAAATGAAGAGTCCGGCATCGGCACTTTCGGAGCGGAGGATTTTGCGGGCGGCATCGAACTGCGCTTTGCGGCAGGAGCGTTCAGAAAGTTCGGCTTTCACGTCGGCAAAGGCAAACACGATGTTGTCGGCCTCGAAGTCGAGCCGTCCGATTTTCCAAAGGTCGGAAAACCGCTGCGGGTCGGAGTTTTCGAGCGGTTCGTTCTGCGCTTTGAAGTGGATATTTTTGCGCCGGAAGAAGGCCTTGGCGCTGTCCGCCGTGCAGTTTTGAATCAGATTTTCGAGGAGCTGTTCTTGTTCGGTCATTTTTTCTCCGTCCTTGAGATTTTTCAGACGTGACGTCGTGGAGCAAGTGAGTCGGTTTTATTTTAGTTTTTGGAGCTTGTCGAGCAGCACCTGCTTGAGTCGCGGTTTGTCGTCGGGATAAAGGGAGATGAGTTTTTTGCCCTGCTGCTGGTAGAGCTGCTGTTTTTTGAGCATGCCGATTTTGTAGTCGGCGGTGTCCATGCCCCAATATTCGATGTAGAGATCGAACTCAGGCAGGTAGAAATCGGGCCGGATGGCGTAGCCGTCGAGAATGCGGAAGCGTTCGTCGTAGCGGTAGCGGATTCCCGCCGCATTAAGTGCTTCGCAAATGAGCCGCTCGCCGTCGGACTGTACCCAGGTTCCGTCTTTGGCGCGGATGTTTTTCTGGAGTTCCACTTTGGTTTCAAAGTTGCGGCGTTCCAGAAAGACCTCGTCGAAGCAATAGTTGCAGAAGGGGCGCTGGAAGGCTTTCTGCGAGCGGACAAACTCATCGGCTTCCAGCTTTACGCCGCAACGCTGACAACAATGAACGGCTTGACTTTCTGCAATCCGTCGCGCCTCTTCAATCAGTTCAATGGCCCGTTTGGCGCAGTTGTTGTTGTATGGCGGTTCCGCCGGGCTGACGGCCATGTCGCGCAGGTCAGACAGCGCGGACTGAGCATCCGCTCCGTAGGCACCGATGGCTTTGGCGACATACTGACGAACCTGTGGAAACGGATCGCGCAACAGCGGAATGAGAGCGAAGACCGCCTGCGCCGCATCGGCCAGTCCGGCGAGCTTGCCGATGGCAGAGGCGGCCAGTTTGCGCACGCTGGCCGCCGGAAAGCGCGTCAGCTCAATGAGTTCCGGCAGGGATGCAGGATTGCCGAAGTTCCCGAGTTCAACGGCGCGCTCCCGACGCTGTTTTTCGAGATTACGATCCACCCGGACCCTCCATCTGGCTTTGGCTCCGATTTTCCACAGCGATGATGACTTCTTCTTTCAGTTCCTTAACGCGCTTTTTGAGCTGTTTGAGATAGTCGTCGCCCAGCTCGGTGCGCAGAGCGGAGAATTCTTTGCGGGCGCGTTCTTTGTTTTCGCCGATGGCCGCGATGCGCCGCAGGGTTTCCGAAGGCAAAGTGCGGTATTCAAGCATGTCTTCGCGCAGGGTGAGGATGAAGGGATGCAGATCGGCGAATTCCGGCCCTTTGAAGGCGTTGACGACGTTGAGCGCCTTTTTCTCGATGCTGATTTCGCTGGTGGCGTGCTGGTGCCGTTTCCGGTAGTCGCGCACGTTGATGTAGTTTTCCCAGAAGGCCTCGCTGAACGGGATGCGCGGTTCGTCAAATTCACAGCGGATCAGGCCGATCGCTTCTTCGACCGACAGTTCGGCAATTTTCTCTTTTTCGCCGTCGCGGCGGGCCTGCGCAAAGAGATCGCGCCCCTTTTTGGTGAAAACAATCAGACTGTCTTCTGCGTCCGCTTTGGCGGTTTTGATGCGCGGCGCGAATTTTTCTATCTTTGCCAGCACTTCGGGATGCGCTTTCTCAATTTCAGCCAGAAGCCGGCGAATTTCAGTGAAACTGCTTTCGCCGCCCTCCTCTTCCGGCGCGCGGGATACCCGGCTGTAAAGCGCGGAAGCGGTCGGTTCTTCGTCTACCGAGAAAATCTGCGCGTCTTCACCGAGGGTGCGATGGATCATGAACATTTTATCGGCGGCGATTTGACGACTGTGACTGATGTCCTCCCCTTTTTCTGTCGGGAAAAAGTTATAGATAAAGAGTTCATCAAAGACCTTTTTGCCGATGCGGTTAATGCGCCCGACGCGCTGGATAACGCGGGTCGGGTTCCACGGAATGTCGTAGTTAACGATGGCCCCGGCGCGGTTGAGGTTGAAGCCTTCTGAAATTTTGTCGCTGGCGAGCAGGATGTCATAATCATCAGCCTGTTTGTCTGCGGGCGCAAAGGCATCGAAGTTGTGGAGCATTTCTTTTTCTTTGTGTACGCCCAGTTCACCGGGCACGGTGAAGACACGCCCGCCGAATGCCACCTCCAGCGCTGGCCGCAGATAGTGGACAGTGTCCACATATTCGGAAAAGACAATGACTTTGCGGCGCGGCTCACCGGCCTTCGGCTTTTGTTTCAGGATGACCTTAAGTGCCTCGATCAGCTTTGCCGTTTTGGGATCGTGCGCCGTGAGCTCAAGCTCTTTGACTTCCTGCTGAATCTCTTTGAGCAGTTCAATGTCGGAACGGATGTTGGCTTTAAACTGATTGGCATCCGCAAATTTGCTTAACACATATACCTGATCGCGTTTGGTTCGCTCGTCTTTTTCGGCATCCATTTTTGCCTCGAACGCTTCCAGTGCGGTATTGATCTCGTCTTCGCTCTTCTCAAAAACATCTTCGAGCAGGTCGCGGTCGAGCACGTATTTCCCGCTGGTATTAATCAGCTTTTCAGCTTTTTCGGCTACCCGCAGAAAACTACCGATGCTTTTCTCGAACGCTTCGAAAGAACTTTCGAAGCGCTTGACGATCAGGCGGCGCATAAATTCAAACAGGTTGCGCTGGGTCTGATATTGCCGATTACCCTCTTCGTCCAACTTCTCGCCTTTTTCGACGCCGGTTTCATAGAGATAGGGCTGATAAATGGCTCCGGTAAAGCGACCCTCTTCCCCAAAATAATCGTTAATGACCCGGTCGTAGAAGCGCGACTGCTCCGGAGACAATTCAAAGAACTGCTCTTGCGGCTCACGTACCTCGGGGAGTTCTTTGATTTCCTTGCGGTATTCCGGGTCGTTACGCAGGTCGAGCCGGTTGCGGCGAATGGTGACCGGCTCGATGACCGAGCGGATTTCCCGTGACAGGCGGCGGATGCGAGCTTCCACCAGAGCAAGATTAATTTCCGGATCATCAAACAGAATCCGGTAGTGGGTCTCCGCCCGCAGACGTTTGCTGTCCTCTTTTGAATTCCAGTTCTTTCGGATGTAGCTCAACCGGGCGAACGTGGTGCGGTATTCGGTAAAACGTCCATCCAGATCATCGGTCAGCGTCAGGGTTGATTTGCCGGGGACGGTGAAAAGCTTGAGCATGGAAAAGATGTCGCCGGGCGAGTTGTTGAACGGGGTAGCCGTCAGCAGAATCACTTTGCGGTTGCGGCAGATGCGGCTGAGCAGTTCGTAATGGCGGGAATCCTGATTGCGGAAACGGTGCGCTTCGTCAATGACCACGACTTCGCAGTCGTTCCCCTGATTGCGGACAAAATCAGCAATCGATTCCAGTTCCCCACAGGAGCGGACTTCCCAGCGTTCCAGTTTGAAATCATTGACGTACTTGCGCCAACCGGATTCATGATTTTTATCCCCGACCAGTCCCGGCGGACAGATGATCAATCCGCGTTTTTTGAGACTTTTGGCAACCAGTGAGGCAATCACCGATTTTCCGAGCCCGACCACGTCGGCGATAATCACGCCGTTGTGCACATCGAGAATGGAGAGCGCCTGCCGGACGGCATCGAGCTGGTACTTGTACGACGTGTAGCCCTTCTTTTCGAGCAGCTCGATGGCGGAAGGCTCTATCTTTTTTTCATGATGCATGTCGGCGTATGTTTTCAGGATCAGTGCATACGCCTCAAACGGCGTAATTTCGGCAACGAGGGTTTCCTCTTCAAACAGCTTGAGCAGCTTGGTTTTGAATTCCGGGACTTCGGTGATGCAGATCGCCTCGAGCCACAATGCGTCAAAAAAGGATTCGGCCTCGTCGCTCCCGTAGTCGCCGATTTCCACATTAAATTCCTGCTGATCAACCAGTCCGGCACGGGTCAAGTTACTACTGCCCGTGATGAACAGCTTTTCGCGCAGGAGTTTGTGCTCCTCCTTAAGTTTGAAGATGTAGAGCTTGGCATGGCTGGGCTTGAGTGTTTTGCGGATAATCAGCCGTTCTTCCCGGATCAACCCCAGAAAAAACCCGACCTGTTCCTGGAAGGCTTCGGTATCAAATTCCGCCGTATTGACTGTTGAACGGATTGATTTGAAAAAACGGTCAGCCCCCTCTGCATCCGACTCCGGTGCACTCAGGCCATATTCTACCAGCGTCCCGAGCGATTGATCCGCTTCCAGCCCAACCAGCACGTTCAATCTGACTTCAGGGGCTGCTTTGAGCGATTCGTAAAGCTCGCGAATGCCCGAAAAATAGAAAAAGCCAACCAGAAATTTAAGTTCCTGACTGGCTGAGATAAGTTCTTGCAGCCGCTTTTTCAGCGTTCGATTGGATTCATTACTAATGAAATTCTGCATTGTCAGGCTCCGGTGTCAGGAAGTTTCCAAAGGTTGGAAAGTTTCTACCGGATTGTTCCAAACCTTGGAACTTCTTTTTCCAAAACAGCGAGAAACAAAAAGGCTCCGCCGGGCAGCGGAGCCTTCAAAAACAAGGATGCGTATTCGGCTACTTGTTTTTCCGGAAGTATTCAATAAGCCGGTTGGTGGAGCTGTCGTGCTTGAGCTCCAAATTACTTTCCAGTTCCGGCAGAATTTTAGAGGCGAGCACTTTACCAAGCTGTACGCCCCACTGGTCGAAGGAGAATACATCCCAGATCATGCCCTGTACGAAAATTTTCTGTTCGTATAGGGCAATGAGCTGTCCAAGCACTTCCGGCGTCAGTTTTTCCGCCATGATGGTGTTGGTCGGGCGGTTACCCTCAAAGGTTTTGTGCGGAATCAGTTCCGCCGGTGTTTTCTCGGCTTTTAGTTCGCCAGCGGTTTTGCCGAACGCGAGCGCTTCGGTTTGTGCGAAGAAGTTGGCCATGAGTTTGGCGTGGTGGTCGCCAAGAGGATTCTGCGATTTGGCGAAGCCGATAAAGTCGCACGGGATCAACTTGGTGCCCTGATGGATGAGTTGATAGAAAGCGTGCTGGCCGTTGGTGCCGGGCTCGCCCCAGATAACCGGACCGGTCTGCCATTCGACGCGTTTTCCGTCCTGTGTCGTGGTTTTCCCGTTCGATTCCATATCGCCCTGCTGGAAGTAGGCGGCAAAGCGACTCAGGTACTGGTCGTACGGCAGGATCGCCTGTGTGGCGGCATCGAAAAAGTTGTTATACCAGATGCCGAGTAGCGCGAGGATGACCGGCATGTTTTTCTCAAACGGTGCGGTACGAAAGTGAACATCCATCGCGTGGAAACCGGCCAGCATTTTACGGAAGTTTGCCGGGCCGACGGCCAGCATCACCGGCAGACCGATGGCCGAGCAAAGCGAGTAGCGTCCGCCAACCCAGTCCCAGAAGCCGAACATATTCGCCGTATCGATTCCGAACTTTGAAACTTCAGCGGCGTTGGTGGAAAGCGCCACAAAATGTTTGGCCACAGCGGCTTTATCCTTCAGTGCGGCGAGTAACCATGTCCGCGCCGTTTCGGCGTTGGTCATGGTTTCTTGAGTCGTGAAGGTTTTGGAAGCGACAATGAATAGCGTTTCGTCGGCATTCAAGTCGCGTAGCGCTTCGGCAATATGCGTGCCGTCCACGTTGGAAACAAAACGAAGATTCAGGTTGCGCTGAGAATACGGCTTGAGCGCTTCATAGGCCATGACGGGGCCGAGGTCAGACCCGCCGATACCGATATTGACGATATTTTTGATCGGCTTGCCGGTGTAGCCCTTCCACGCACCGGAACGGACGCGGTTCGAAAAATCTTCCATGCGGTCGAGCACTTCGTGGATACCGGGCATCACATCTTCGCCGTCCATCATAACCTTCGTGCCGCGCGGCGCACGCAAGGCCGTATGAAGTACCGCACGGTCTTCGGTGCGGTT
>CAZTEK010000027.1:0-13200 GCA_964612095.1 uncultured Verrucomicrobiota bacterium | reverse complement strand
CTCTGAATTAATATCCGTCCGGCGCACAGCGATTTTCCCATCCAGATGCGCGGGCGTAACGGACATCGCCAGCACCCCGTGGGCATCCGCCCAGTAATGAATAGTCATATCCCCGGCCACATACGTCGCAAGTTTGCTAACTAAATTCATAATACCCGATCCCCGTTAAGGCGGCTTTTGACTTTCAATTTAAAAATCAAGATAGCGATCCGAACCTGCGATCAATTTCCTGCCGGGCCAGTTCGACGGCGCGGCGGGCTTTACCGACATCGCCATGCATGGTGTAAACATCGCGGACGACGAATTCCAGATTCAGCGCTTTACCGGCGGTCGCATCCAGAGTGCTGCGGATTTCGGCGGACCAGGCGGCTTCGTCGAGTTTTATATCCACACCGAGCAGATTCGGATTGGGTTTTCGCGAGAAAACCATGTTTCGTCCGGCAAGTGCTTCGGCCATGAAGTTCTGGTTGGCCCAGCGGGATATGGAAACGGCTTTCAGGTTTGGCAGTTGGCTGAGCGAAGTTTCCCAGATCGGATCGGCCGGCTCGCAGCAGCCCCAGTAGACCAGTCCATACATTTCCGCCAGCTCGCGATAGTAGGGAAAAATAAATTCGTGAAAAAGTTCCGGGGAAACCCCCACGGTTTCCTGACTGTCCATTCCCGCCCACAGATCCCGTGTGCGGACATTGCCGTCGATTTTCCGTTCAGGAAGCAGCGTGGTGAAGTTATAGCAGGTTCCGCAGGTACACTGGTTTCCGTTATTGAGGGTCAGCAACCCTTCCGCCTCGGCCCAACGGTTCATGCGGACGGCATTATCGCGCATCAGCGCCATGATTGCATGGAGCTTGTCAGGGCAGTCGTACATCGCCATAAAAAGGGTTTCCATGGACATCAGTCGCATGAGCCGCTGAGTCATATGGTTGCGCGCGTAGGTTCCGCCGTACACACTGCAGCGAATCTCGACCGGCAAAATGTCGCCGAAGTTTTCTTCCAAAAACTCCTTTTCCGCCGCTGTGGCGGCGCGGTCAACACGGAAGGAGGCCGGACTGATCATGTCGAAGCCGTCTTCAAGATTTTTGATCGGATGTTCAAAGTGGTATCCGGTAGCCACGCCTTCAGAATCCTTGACATGCGTGGTTTCAATTTCGATGCCGAATTCATTGTACTCGATGTGCCAGTCCATATCGAGTGTGCCCGGGCAGACGTGATCGTCGTTAAGAATTTCATGGTGCCGGATATGGCGCAAGAAGGTCCGCTCCAGTTTCTTTCCGTATTCACTGGTGCATTGGAGCAGGGAATCGGGCAGAAAATCGCGGTCAAACGAGAACGCCTCGATGGCAAAAGGCGGGCGGGCACCGGCTACGCCGTCGTTCATATCCGTCCAGAGCTTTTTGCGAACCTCCATCACCGGCAGTGCGGCCAGTTCGGCCTGCCGTTTTGCCAGCGCGCGCAACCGGCTGACTTCTTCTTTTGAGATCGTGTGCTTCATTTCAGTTTTTCGTGTTATACCAGTCATTGGATCCATTGCCGTAATCCGGGATGAGGGCCCCGCTGTTTCCAATCCATTCAAAGCCTCGCGGAGCAAGAATGTTTTTTGCCATCACAACTCCATTGCGTTCCACGCTGAACTCGAAATCTCCGGATCCGGACGGGGTTCCTTCAAACATCCGGGCACCGAGAACGATACCCGACCGGGCTCCCGTGCGGTCGCGCTGCACTAGCAGGCTGGCGGCTTCTGCGCGAAGGCCGTCCGCCTCAAGGAAGGATTTATCCACGGCGGCACGGTAGAAAATACAGGTGCCATCGGCCAGCTCAGCGTCAAATCCCTTAATCGCATCCTTGGAAATTTCAACGATACGAGTGACCGGTGAATTCACGCCGCGATGCGGCACAGCCAGCGTAACCAGCAACTGACCGCCCTGTCCGCGCCAGTTAGCATGAATATTCGGCGACGGCGTGTATATCCATTTTTCCCGGTCCTGCAAAATGCCTACCCAGCCGAGAATCTGATTAGTGCTGTAGACCCCGAAATACTTCTTGTAATCCAGCGCCGACGAACCGAACTGATACAGGCTGAGATTCGGCGCATTGGGCTGACGGGTGAATATCCGTTTCTGCGCAAGGTCTGTCACCACCTCATCCGCGCTGAACTCCGGCCCGAAGCACCAGGTTTGGGTAAAATCGTGTGCAGCTTCGCTCGCAACCCGATCCGTGATGATCCAGCAGCCGGTGCCGCGAAGGAAATGTACCTGCCGGCGATGGGTGACATCCGTAACGGAATTCCCATGCTCAACTTTACCGCTTGCATATTTAGCGCCGTAGCTACTTCCGTCAGTACGAAAGTTCCAACCCTCATACGGACCGGTTATTCCGGTCTCCATAAGATCAAAATTCGCCGAGGTGTTCCAAAGCACAGGATCAAGCTTTTCAAACCCGCCGGTCCGGCGCTGGGAACTCATCCCGTCTACCAGGATCGTGTTCTGACCGGCGGCGGAATACCAGTAGCCGCTCCAGCCCATCTCTCCGTCACGCGAGTCATACACTTCGCCGACCGCGCTGACCAACAGGTTTCGTCCGAAGGCGCTGAGTTGCAGTCCACCGTCCTGCGCGCGCCAGTGTCCGATACTTGGACGGTTTATTTTCATGAACAGGTACAAACTGTCCGGAGACCATCCGTCGCGCTGAACAGCGAATCCGCCATACGGGAACAAAACCGATGTAAAGGCGGTGGAGAACGGCTTTACATCCTGTGTCTGGCCGAAATTTCTCCAAACAACATTTTTTCCAATGGTCGGAGAGAACCCGTCGGGGCGGACAATAGCCGGGATGAAACGATCGCGGCAGATGCTGCGTTTTTCGAGTTCGGCTAAGAAAGCCGGATCCCAGTCGCCCTCTGGAAGCTGCTGCATAATCTCGATAATATCCTTCAGGTTATTGGAGAAATAGTTAAGCGAATGCTCGCGATCCGTGCCGTCGGGGTTGTGAGTCATCGTGAGTACAGGAACCGATTGCTCTCTCCAACGGGCCGCATCCTGAAACTCACTGAAGTGGGTTCCCCACTTGAACATTTCGCCAGCCAGATGGCGGATCTGATTCGGCACGAGTTTTTCCGCGCGATTCAGCCAGCCCATGCTCAAAGAGGTTTCAACCGTCGCGGCACGTATCAGAATGCGGGCCAGCGCCGCAGGATCAATCTGGTCGATCTGGCCGGCGTCACCGGCAGTTTGCAACACTGCGACCAGACCGGCGTGCAGACTTTCGAGTCGCCACGCGAGATAAAGCTGGGCATTCAGCCAGTCAATGCCGACCAAATTGCGCTTCCCGTCGGGTCGCTGCCCCCACAGTGAGGGATCTTTTTTGACTGCATCATACTGGCTTTCCCAGTTTACGGCAAAATCATCCCAAGTCGCCACCCAGGCTTTGAGATATTTGATATCCTTGGTCTTGAGATAGGCTTCGGCATACTTCGTCGGCCAATGCATACTGGATATATCGCGAATCGTCGTATCGTAGTCGGCGCTGGCGGCCTTGAAAAAGTTGATGTGACCGGGCTTACCGATCTCGAAGGTATAGCGGGTGTTGTTATCGCCATACTTCACCGTGGTCAGCTTTCCATCCAGCAATTGATCGGCGTCTGCCACTCCGTACAGCCAGTAACTGAACGTTTCCTGCCGGGGCAGCGCCGCCATCCGTTGAACCAGCACCTGACGGTAAGTGCGCATAGCTGCCGGGTAATCTCCGGCTTCAAACTGCGTACGAACTTCAGCCAGATCAGGACGGGCAAGATTCATCAGACTGAAAAGCTGCTGATAACTTTTGATCGTGTTGATTTCCACAGGGTCCGCAGGCAGCGACGCACCTTCAGCATGAATAATCCGCAGGCCTTTATCGATCCCCTCCAGACCACGGTAGTTTAGATCCGAGCGCCAGAGAAAAACAATCCGGTCGCCCGCTTCCAGCGTAAGGTTTTGAAGACTCCGGTTACCGGCAAAGCCCTCCACCGGCCTGGGCTCGGCAAAGCGCTCAGGTGCAATGAAGGCGGTTTCGAACAAAGGCTTGAAGACCGGTTTCTCCCCGCGCAAAACGCCAATCAGCAGACCGGCCCGACGACTCATATCCGTTGGCAACGTGCTGCGCCAAAACAGATCGCCGGTGATTGAATAAGTTCCATCCGCCGGTGCGTGAAAGAACACCGCCAGATCGGCGCCGGACCACTCCGTCACCGGATTGTCCGGGTTATAATTCCATGTCAGGGAAAGTGCATCCGCCGTCACCACGTAGGCGTGGCGCTGGAAAACACCGTTATTTGTCCGGCTGACAAATCCGGCCAACGGGGTCAGCGACTGAGGATCGGCCAGCAGACGCGCTGCATCTTCTGTTTTTTCCCGTTGTTTGGCGGTGACCAGATAATACGACCAGCGGACCGCATCTGGCATCAACAGACTGCCATGAGTGTACCGTTCACCGGCGCGTGCTGTGCCGGCGGAGAAATCGAGCTGACGGGAATATTCTGTAGCGGCATGGCTGGCGGCGGCAATTGCCAATATAAAAACCCAGACGATAGTGTGTTTCATTTTAGTCCTTCTTGTTTGCAGCTGAAAATCAAATGCTATTCGATAGAAAACCACCTTAGGAGTTCTCTTGCGACCAGTTCATGCCCCTGCCGGTTGGGATGATTGCTCCAAGACAGCAAGTCGGATAACTCGCCGGTTTCCATGTATACCTGAAATGCGGAGAAACTGTCCGCCAGGCCGATCCGGTTCTCTTCCGCCAGCCGACGGATCTGCACTGCATGGGCTTCCAGTACCGGCCGGTCAGCTCCGGTATATGCGGAAGCCTGAGTCACATCCATCGTTGGTGTGAGCAAAATAATTTTGCAGCCCGCCCGGAGTCCGGCATGAATCATCCGGCTCCAAGCCTCGCGGGCCCGATCCAGTCCTATACCCCGATCGTTCAGACCGTAATCGATAGTGATCAAGTCGGGGCGGTGACAAAGAACTTCTTTCTCGAATCGGGCGGCTCCGGATTCCGAGTGTTCACCGCCGATAGCAGTTACAATAACATTCGCCGTTGCAAAGGGAAACCGGTGAGCAAGCCCGGTTCTCAAAAGATGCGGATAAGCGTTCAACGTATCCACACGAGGTGTTGCAAAATATCCCGCCGGAACGCTGTGTCCGTGACACACCACGTTGACCGTGCGGTTATCCGGCCACTGCCGGCGCATGATCTCCGAGACCTCTGCCAAATAATCTATACGTTCGGGTAATCCCATAAAACCACCGTGCTAAGGGCTGATGTTATACCAGTCGTTGGAACCATTGCCGTAATCCGGGACCATTGCCCCGCTGTTTCCGCTCCATTGGAAGCCTTGCGGAACAAGAATGTTTTTAGCCATTACGATGCCATTGCTTTCCACCTTGAATTCAAAGCTCCGCCCGGCCAGACCATTAGCATTTACCGCACCTGCTGAAAAGGTACTGGCCTTCATGACAATCCCACGCTTCGTTCCGCCTGTCGTGGTCACCAGCAGGATTTTGGCCTGGGCGGAAATTCCCACAGCCGTAAGAGTGGCATTTGATTGCAGGGTACTCCGGACGCTCAGGGACGCACCGGAACCCGTTACACAGTCAAAGCCGTTCGTAATGCCACTGCTCAGGTCTGACAGACCAGTTATTCCGTTGGCCAGCCCCTGAATCGGGCGAATGAGCGTAACCAGCTGTAAATTGCTGCTTCCGCTGAATACCGCGTGAACATCTACCGCCGGGATGCAATCGCCGATACCCCGAGCATACCAGCCGTAAACCGGATTTGTACTGCCGTAATATTTTTCGAAGGTCACATTTTCCCCGAACGAGTAGAGATGGACATTCGGCGTGTTCGTCGTGTCATTATCTGCCGTATAAATACAATGATTCGTCTGATCGATGACAACTTCTGCTTCCTTAAACCCATACACCTTTGTTCCGTCATTTGTTTTGTACGGCTGGAAATGCCAGACCTGCCGGTAACTATGGCTGTCCGCATCCGAACTGAGCAGATTATCGATCAGCACCCATAAGCCGGCCTCTTTGACAAAGAAGCTCTGACGGTGATGCGTGACGTTGGTTTCACTCCCATACCCTTGCTCATGCAGCCCCTCAACCGCATCGAAGTATTCCGTGCTGTGCCAGATGGCATTAATCGTATTGGTATAAACCTGTTGCGCCAGTACGATGAGCTTATTGGTTTTATTCTGGTTGTTTCCATCCACCAGGATGGTGTTGACCTTCAGCGAGCTTTGCTCTGAAAGATAGGCATCGGCAACTGTGGGGGCTGTGTCCGGTTTATAGTTCGGCGGCCCTGCTGCAACCAGCAGATCCCGCCCGAACGCACTAAGCTGAATGGCATTTTTATCGCACATAAAGTGGCCGCGCTGCGGACGGCCTCCCATGAAGAAGAGAGACATATCGTCAAGTGTCCAGCCGCTGCGCTGCATATAATACCCTGCGTACGGAAAGGCAACCGACGTAAAGACCGGCGCGGAACCGGTTCCGGCATATCCATCATTGATCTGTTTTTCGAGGGAGCCAGTCGCAGGATAATTATTGGTCTGCGATGAGATCCATTTACTTTTCACTGCCGTGTTAGTCCAAACCTCCGGAGCAATATCACAAGACGCATTGCCGATTTGCGGCGGACTGAAAGTCGGGCCGCGCAACGCCCAGACCATTCGCCAGAAGCTGTCGATGTCCGTACGCATGAGTCCGCTCCAGTTGCGGGAGTCCGCACCGAAGATCCCGAGAAGTTCTTCCATGCGATTCGCATCCCCTTCATTATAATTCAGCGACTGCTCCAGCATGCCGCCGTCGGGATGCACCATCGTGGAAACGAAGTCCATCATAGCCGCATCGGCCTGCGTTTCTATGCTGCTTTGCGTCTGACGGAATTCATTAAAAAACCGGCTGGTGAGCAGCAAGGCATAAAGTCCGCTGAACCGCTGATTCGGAACCGCTCCAGCAATCAGGTAGCGGTTGGTGAGTGCGATGGAGTGATCCTCAACCAGAGACACGGCGATATCGGCCAACTGTTGTGCCGGAAAATTTGTGTAAGCACCGCTGGCCGGAATATCCGCACGCGCGTCCAGCGAATCCATCCAGCTGGACGCCTTTGTTCCGCCGGGCACGGACTTAGCCAGCACCGCTATACTTTTAAAAATGTTTTCAACCCGCCATGCCTGATGCAGAGCCGAGCCGGCATCGGTATTCCATGCCAAATTCGGGTAATTTGTCCGTTTGTCTGCCAGAGATAACGGATTGATCGCATCATAACAGCTCCGGGAGAAATCACTGACGATCTCAAACCATTTCGAAGCAAAAACCTGATTGCTTGACGAACCGTATTGCCAGTAACGCACCGTCAGCGGGATAAACATCTTGAAACTCGCCATTTCATCTGCCGAAAAATCAGCTGCCGGCACAGCCAGCCAATTTGCATTTGATACGGTTCCTGGAACACCACTCAGCCCCCACTCGTCATAATAGGCCGCACTGAGCCGGTCAATGCTGATGCAATATGCAATATACTCCGCCTCGGTCATCGCGCCGACCAGCTGGTCTGCAAAGCGCACTTGATAGCCAATGGTCTTTGCGGAATGCCACCCGAATTCACCCATCGGCGCGGCCCTCAAATCAGCCATCACCTGATCACGCCACCGGTCAAGCGCCGGAACATACTGTCTGGCATCATAAAGGGTTTTAACATCGCTCAGCTCCGGTGCAGAAAGATCCAGTTTCTGGAAAAAACTATACGCCTGCTGTTCCGCCAGAGTGAGCGGCCTACCGAACAGCACAAGAAGAAGCCCGGCATTCCCAGACGGCAGATTCGTCTCGGAAAAAACAGCTCCGGCCAGCAACAGAACCAGACTGAAAACCGATAATTTACATTTCATAATCAGCCTCCGCTACATGAAACCGGCAATATCCGCTACGCTTTGCCGCCAACCAATGATAACAGAATTGCGCTGTCCGCAATGACCTGCTCCGGCGAATCGTCCTTCACAAATTCAAGCAGCATGAAGTGGTCGCGATCCGTGGTCTGGACCGTCTCGCAATAGTACCGAAGGCGAGCCGCTCCGTCTTCAAGCGGGTGGCGATAAAAGTCATCCGGATACACCAGAGGTCGCACGGTTTCATTGAGGGTATTTTCTTCGTAGGAGCCGATGGTCCAATGATACATATGCACCGTACTCAGCCGGGGAAGCAGCCCTCGCAACCCTTCCAGACAATGCTCCATGGCGTAGCCGTGAGGCGGCTGCCAGGAAAAGAAGACGTTCGGATGCGGCACCTGCGCAGCAAACTGAATCGCGGTTTCATTGCGATCGGTCAGGGTTCCGCCATGGAACTCAAAAGTAATCGATATGCCCTGCTTAGCTGCCAAACCAGCAATCCGGTTGGTGTCGTCTATGACGCTTTGGATAAAAGCCTCATCCGCTTTACAGGTGTCGCGATCACCTGCCCAAACGCGGATCGTTGGCGCGCCCAGCGCCACAGCGGTTTCCAGAACACTTTGGAAACTCAGCCCTGCCCCTTCACTCACACCCACCTTGTAATAAGAGCCGTAGGAGGAAACCTCCAGACCGGCTTTGGCGGTCAGCTCTCTGACCCTGAGGGCACATTGAACATCACCGTGCTTAACATGTCCGTTGCCCCACCACTCGATACCCTTCAAACCGCCCTGCACCGCAATTTCCAAAACCTCCTCCACGGAGCATTTCGCCAGCGTCACAGAACACATTCCTGCTTTAATCATAACTATCTCCTAAAGCTCAAACTTCCTGCCATCATACACCTCTAGATCATTCAGCGTTTCTGAATATTGAACACCGAACAAGGAATGTCGAATTTCGAAATGAAACCCTTCGTCAATCTGCGGTTCCTTGTTCGATATTTTTCTGTTCAAGGCTGCTTCGCAGCCGCCTACGCCCTTCCTTTCAACAGCTCCGGATCAACGGCATAAAGCAACGGCTCGTCGCGCAGCCAGCGCTGAAAATCAGCCAGCATAAAATCGGCCATACGCTGAACTTCGTCATTGGTACTGCCGGCGATATGACTGGTCATATAGACGTTTGGTTGTGCAAACAATCCGCTGCCGGCGACCGGCGGCTCAGGATGCTGCACGTCCAGCAAAGCGGTCAGATCCGGACGGGCTTTAAGAACCTCCAGCATTTCTGCTTCATCCACCTGTGCGCCGCGGCCAGTATTGATAAACGTCGCGCCTCGCCGCATGGATTCAAAATGCTCTCTCCGAAGAACGCCTTTGTTGGCGGGCTTATCCGCCAAATGATTGCTGACGACATAGCCCTCACGGAAGGCTTCTTCGATGGACACCAGCTGATCAATTCCCATCTCCTTCGCCTCGGCCGCAGCGAGGTAGTTGCTGACGGCAACAATCCGCAGATTGAACGGCTTAAGCAGTTGAAGCAGGTGGCGGCTGATGGCGCCGATACCGAGCAGCGCAATGGTTTCGCCGTAAACGCCTTTCCCGACCGGCATTTCACTCTGTTTCCACGGCCCTTTGCGGCAGAGCTGTGTATTACGATAGACACCCTTGCTGGCCAAAAGAATCTGTGCCAGACAGAACTCGGCCACCGGAATCGCATTGGCCTCCACGGCGTTGCATACCGTGACGCCGCGCTCGAGAAATGGCTTGGCAAAGCCGTTTACCGATCCGCCGGCATAAAACACCGCCTTGAGATTCGGCATCTGATCCAACTGCGCGGGCGTCAGCGGCAGCATGCCCCAGCAGGAAAAGATCACTGCGACCTCTTTCAGCTTCGGTAACTCCGTCTCTAAATTTTCCGAAGTGACGCGCACTGGATGAAAATCACTCAGCGATGCAATCTTTTTCAACCGCTCCGCGCCGTAAATATATTCCACAACATCTCCGGCATAAAACGGAACGTCATTCGCCATTAAAACTGTTTTCACTTTACTCACTTTTGCATCCCTCCCATTGCACTGCTTCATACGGCAGCTTTTTGTTCCAAACCTTCAAATTGCGATAGACCAGATGAGTGCCCAGCATGCAGCGCAGGGCAATATGGCCGGCAGTATAAACCGGACCGTTGTTCTCATTCGGAATATCGTGAGCCTCCCAGATCACCTCGCCGTCAATAATGCCGCACAAATGGCTTCCTTCCTGAACAAAGCGCAGGGTGTGCCATTCGTTTTTTGACAACCGGACAGGATGACAGACATAGGCTAGCGGTTTCATCCAGGGCTCCTTGCAGACCGCGTGGGTGTTGACGGCGTTATAGGTATCTCCCATTTCGCGGAACCATTCCCAGTGGTAGTTGCGGATGTTCTCCCACGCCACCATGCCCATCGAGCCTGATTTACGCAGCGGATAATCCTGCATAAAATCCTCACGCTGCATACCGGTGGCCTGCAGGCAAAGAAGCCCGAGACCGAACTCCTTTTTCAGCATGAACTCAAACTCCAATGCCAGATCCCCTTCAAAGCTCTGCCTGGTCCAGAGATACATCTGGTTTTCGCCCTCCACACCCGGTTTGCGCCGGGCCCATCCGGGATCAGCTTTCGGGACCTGTTCACCGGGCGCGAACTCGCGAAAAACCGGCCCGCAGGTTATCGGGTCACTGCCGGGCAGCGTCTGGCTGAACAGCTCGTCCTGAAAATCGGGTTGCGCCAACGACTGCTGCGCTTTTTCAAAGCGCGTATGCACCTCCAGCCCCTCATCAGTCATGCGCACGGACTTGGTATTTCCTTGAACATAAAACAGCTCCAGGTCTGCCGGGCGGTTCAGCGGCGCGTCCATTTTCAGTTCCCACTCCGCATCCGGCACCCACGTGTCTTTTTGAAACCCTTCTCCCAGATAAACCTTGCGCAGCTCCGCATCCAGCTCCACATCCGGCTGAATAACCCCTGCGTGATACGCCTGAGTCATCTCGCGGTCACTAAGCGCACGATCATAAAACTTCAGGTCGGAAAAAGCCATGGCGGTATTGCCGAGATAAAGCGTATCCCCGCACGGCTCTTTGACCGTCTGCATATTTTTAGGGTCATCCGGCAGATCCGGACCGCACCCGTGCTGCAGAAACTTGTTTTCGCAGCCGATTTTCACACCGTTGGCGAAAATTCGGTAATCGTTGTTTTGCAGATCCCAGCAGACCCCCAGCTGAATCCACTTCAGCTTTGGAAAGCTGAAATGACCGGCGGATGCATAGCCGAGACGCTTGCGATGCACATCCGGATAAACCCGCCCGGTTCCGAATTTCACAAAATACTGGGGATACCATCCGGCACAGAACGTCAGACTGAATGCGGCAGATTCCCAATCGCGGATCTGAGGATGATTCGAAAGAATCACATAGGAATACGCCATGGGATCATGCTTGCGGATGTGTTGCTGGTTGCTTTCGCACCAAAGATCTTCCAAAGCCAGCACCCAAAGCGTCAGCGAGCCCTTATCCTGACTCACTGTATGATGCGCGACCCGGATCCGGCTGTGAATGGATACCGCCTGAAGGCCCGAACGCCCCGCCATGGAAACACGGCGGAAGGCCCCTTCGAGACCGACGCCCTTCCCCGGATTTTCCGTTGAAATACAATGAGATACCACGTCCGCCTCCATCACCCGACCCTCCGGTCCGTCCGGTAGATTGCATCAATATTTGCAACCGGCACATCTGATTCAAACCACTGGCTGGCCATTAGAATATAACCGCCGCCTTTTGCCAGCACGTCGATATAATGACGAGTCTCCGCTTCCACCTGCTCCGGTGTGGAGTGAGGCAGCACAAACTGCGTATCGATGCCGCCGTGAAAACAGATCCGGCTGCCGAAATCGCGCTTGAGCCCGTCAATCTCCATCCCATTCACTTTCTGCAGCGGCTCGAGAATATCCACGCCGGCCTTAATCAGCGACGGAACAATCTCCCGGACCGCGCCGCAGCTGTGCTGCTGGTAAAACGCGCCGTAACGGTGCGCCAGGCCGGTCAACTTGCGGGTGTTTTCAAGGAAATACTCCTCCCACATCGGCACACCGAACAGCAGTCCCTGCTGTGTGCCGTAATCATCATGCGGGCGCAAAATGTCAATCTGACCGTCACCCGCGATCAGGATGCGTTCGTAGTACTCCAGCTCGAACTGAACAAACCGGTCGTAAAGAGCATGCGCAACATCGGGCTCCAGAATCATTTTCTCGCACAGCGTTTCCATATTCATCAGGAACGTCGATAGCTGGAACGGCCCTTCATGACCGAACTGCAGCGCTTTGTCCGGATACATCGCGCATTTGCGTTTTACGCTCTCATAGTCGAACCAGTCCGGATTGATCCAGTTGAAATTAAGAATCTCCTCAACCGTTGTGTCTTCACCGAACGGATACGTATGAACGACACTGTGTTTTTCACCGCCGCTCTCGCACTCCACCATTGCGCAGCCGTAGACCGTCTCAGTGACTTTCCGGCCGTTCTCAATCCAGCTCTTCAATTCCGGACCGATGTAATCCGGAGAGCAGTCGCGGATATCCACCTCATACATGGAATAAATATCGTCATAGCCGGTCAAACCGTGCGCTTTGACAATCTTATCCTTCACATAATCCATCGCTTCAAAATTAACCGGCACCCGATCTGGCGACCGTCTCTCAATCGCACACCGCACGCGTTCTTTACTGTTCATCTCGTCCCCCTCTTTTCAATAGTCCAAACCCTGAAATTGCGATACGCACCGACCGTTTGCGTCATCTGCCGAAAGCCGATCTTCCCGCTGCCGTGCGGCGGCCCGTAGCGGTCCGGATCATCATCCGTCCAATCGACACAGATTTTTCCGTTGGCAAACAGCTGGATACGGGAACCGTCCTTAATCAGCCGCATCTGCTGCCAGCCCTGCGTTCCGGGAGGAATGGCGACCGGCCCTCCGCCGACTCGGTAGAACTTGTTGTTTTTTCGGAGATTTGAATCGATCCGGCCCATCTGATAATTCTCGACGTTGGCGAAATAGGAAATGTGATAGCTGGTGATGGATCCGTGCGTGTAATGCACGAACTTCCCGTCGCGCTTCGGCAGAGACGGCTCAAAGAGATCCTCTCCGTTTTCGCCCCGGGCGGCAAAGAAGACAATCGCGAGTCCGTACTGCGACAACGGTTCAAACTCCCATTCGGCAATAAAACTCTCCGGAAAATCCTGCGGGCACCAGAAGA
>CAZTEK010000026.1:0-13242 GCA_964612095.1 uncultured Verrucomicrobiota bacterium | reverse complement strand
GTAATCAGACTGCCTGATCCTCCGCCATCCCACGTAAGGACTGCCGCCTGCGCCGCAAAGGCCAGCCCCATCATCACCGCTGCCGCGGCACTCAGTTTTATTTTTCTGCTTTTCGTTATGCTCATCTATGCTCCTTTTTCTTTTTTTTCTGCTATCCAGACGAACTTTGTGCCGTCTGAATTGGCATCATATATCCCCCGCTGAACGTTGTCCTGCGGACAGAATCTTCCTTAATGATGCAGTTTTTATACGCCCGTAGCAGAAAATTCTAAATACACTGGATGATTTTTCATTTGCACTAATTGCTCTCTTTATTCTTGGATGCATACTGCGGAATACGCTATCAATGCGAATTAATGCACAGCAAAAAGAAAGTCTATGCCCGGTTTTTGCCGATCTCTCAGGATGCCAAACTCTGGGAGCTCTATGTGATCAACGGCGGATACACCTGCGTGGAACCGGGGGATTCGTATCCGCCATGGGAGGAACGCCCCGAAAAAATTCCTCTGAACTGGGAAAAAGGCCGTATTATTAACGAGTATGAGATCATTTACATTACTCGCGGCAGCGGAACCTTTTCTTCAAAACAAACCGGCACGATCCCCATTCAGGCCGGGTCGATCATTCTGCTATTCCCCGGAGTCTGGCACCATTATCGCCCCGATCCGGAAACCGGCTGGGACGAACACTGGACCGGATTCAAGGGGCCGTATGCCGACCGGCTGATATCCGGCCTGTTTGATCCCGCCCGACCGGTTCTGCCGATCGGGTTTCACGAACCGCTGCTCAGCCTGTTTATCACTATCGAAGAGATGATGGGCAGCCAGCCGGACGGTTACCGGAATATCATTGCCGCACAGACGACGGAAATCATCGCCCGGATTCATGCCCTGACACAGGGGCGTTCGGACCGCTCCAAAGCCGTCGAGGATTTGATTAATGAGGCCTGCTGTCACCTGATTGATCATATGACGGAAACCGTAGATTACAACCGGCTGGCCGGCAAACTGGGGGTCGGCTATTCCACGTTCCGCCGCATTTTCAAACAACAGACCGGCCTCGCCCCCTCGCAGTATCAGTTGCACCTGCGGCTGCTCAAAGCAGAAGATCTGCTGCGAAACACCTTGATGCCGGTCGGTGAGATCGCAGATCAGCTCGGCTTTGAATCGCTCTATTATTTTTCACGGATTTATAAAAAGAAACAGGGGCACTCCCCGACCGAATCCAGAAAGCGAACGGGGATGAATTTGGATACATAACCCTAAAAAAAACTGATGGATACTCTCTGCGGAGAGATTAGGGCGAACGATTAGGGGGAACGATTAAGGGAACAGCGGGATTCCCCCCTAATCTTTTTCCTTGAATTCAACTGCCTGCCAGGACGCGCGGCTTTTCGCAGACACCCAGCACAACCCCGTCAGCCCCCGCAACCTGAAAGCTGCGGAAGACAACACTCACGGCCGCTGTGCCGGAGGTGGATGCTTCAAAGCAAACCCCGACCGCCGTGATATCGCTCAAATCAGGGGTCGCCGCTCCGCCGATTTTCATCAGATCAGACTCCGGATCGTACGCATACCACTGCGCACCGCCCGGATTTGAAAATGTCCGCGCATTTTCGAGGTTTTTACTCAACCGAAACGGTTCGGAAACAAAGAAACCCCCGCCGACCTGAACCACGAAACGGACGTCAGCCGTCCCAACGCCGCGCACCTCGGCCTTGACGGAAAAGGAGGAAATGGCATTGATGCCAACAGCGGCGGCATTCATTCCGTTCAGGAAATCGGCTTTCTTCCAAAGGCAGACGATCACGGTTTTTTCAAGCGAGTTGTTCGCTGCGTATTGCCAGAAATTCTCGTTGGAACGGTAAAAAGGCCCGGCTTTATAAGCTGCCAGTCCGGCGGCCCCGCCATAAAATACCGGGTTGCTTCCGCCATATCCCGACCGGCCGGACGCCGGACTGAACGGGCTGGTCAGACTGAACGGGATACTGCCGTCCGTATCTCCTTTATTATACCTGTTGACCGGCGCATTCCCCGTTGCACTCACCTGATGATCCACGATCATGACAGCCGAAAGCGGCTCTGCCGCATAAATAACAACCAGCATACTCCAGCAAATAAACTTCATTAACTTGTTCATACTCATTTCCTTTCTGTTGCGTTGATTTTTTCCTTCTTCGTTTATTTTCCGCTTTTTTTCTCTCCCATCCCGCCTCCTTCCTGATGAATGGTTTGCAGCCTGTTCTGCGGATTGCGTCCGTCAAACAGATCGACAATATCGGCCCATTCCGCATCCGGGTCTGCCGAGATCCTGGCCAGGATCGATTCAAGCCAGGCCCACAGTTCCGGGTCATCGCCCAGCTCGCACGAATGGCCCCAGAAATAGAAGGCTCCGCCCTTGGCCTTGGCGTCTTCATAGCGCTTCCAAAAGTCCGCCGTGGCCCAATGCGTGCTCGGATGTAAAATCAGCGGTTCATCCAGCGGCAGCGGCGCGTCGGCGCGCCGCGTCGTACGGGCATAGACATAACCGGCCTTGCGCAGATCTTCGATCACAGCCGGATTATAGGCACCGCCGGGATAGACATAGCCGCAGACAGGCTGAGCGAAATCATCCCGGATTTTATTTTTCATTTCCTCCAGGATGGCCAGCCGCTTGGCAGAATCCTCCGGGGTGTCACCCTGCGGGACAAAGCAGTGCGCCGCCACCTTGAATCCTTTGTAGATGGCGGGCATCTCGCTGGTGGTCAGCCGCTCAATCGGAAAGCCGCCTTCGCCGGGGGCCCTGTTGGGGAAAGAAAACAGCACGCGTTCGCCTTCTTTCAGCTTTCTTACATGAAACGTCTGGCGGGTTTCCCGGGGAATGATATTAAAAGTCGCTTTGGCATCATATTTTCTGAGCAGCTCCGTGAGCGGAATATCGGTCGAGAGACTGTCATCCCAGCACTGTACCACCTTGAGACGGGGCGGTTCCGCCGCTGCCAGATTTGCGGCAAACAGACATGCAACTAAACATAGACCTGTTTTCATCTTATTCTCCTGATACGGGCAACGCCGCTTTCCAACCGGCCTCCAGCGCGGCGCGCAGGGTGCTCGCGGTCTCCTGATGGGCGGGATCTGCCGCCAGATTTTTGTCTTCGGCCGGATCCGTCCGGTGATCGTAGAGCTCCAGCTGTCCGTCCGGATGAACAATCAGCCGGAAATGTTCGGTGCGGATCGTGCGGGAGCCGTTCAGCAGATGGCTGAAGGCCGCCGTTTTCCACGCACGCTCCGGACGGCGCATCACCGGCACAAAGCTGGCTCCTTCGATGTGCGCGGGAACCGGCAGAGCGCAAAGCTCAGCCAGCGTAGGATAAATATCGACCAATTCAACCAAGGCCTGGGTGCGAACTCCTTTCGGCATGCCCGGCGAGGCGATCATCATCGCCACCCGTGCGCTGGTTTCATAATTGGTGTTCTTGCCCCACAGTCCGTGCTCGCTCAAACTCCAGCCGTTATCGCCCCAAAGAACAACGATAGTATTGCCATCCAGCTTGAGCCGCTTGAGCTCATCGAGAACCCTGCCGATCTGGGCATCCACAAAACTGACGCAGGCATAGTAGCCGTGAATCATTTCTTTGGCCTTGGCCTCGGACATGGGCCCCTCGTCCGGAATATCGCTGTAAAGGCGGATTTCCTCCCAGTTGTAGCGCTTAATCCCGTCGTTGACCGGTGCCGCGTTGGCCGGTAGTGCCAATTTCGAGCGATCGTAAAGATCCCAGTATTTTTTCGGTGCCACAAACGGCAGATGCGGACGGTAAAAGCCAGCGGCCAGAAAAAAGGGTTCGCCGGTTTTTTTGGCGCGTTGCAGTTCCTCGATCGCACGCCGGGCAACGATGCCATCCGGATGAACCTCATCAGCTGTATCCGAAACCTCACAGGAAGGCGGCAACGGGCGGATACTCTTGTCCGTAAATGCCTGGAAATAGTTCTTCACCAGCAGTAGCGGATTCCCCTGATGCTGATAGCCCGAGCAATAACCATCAGCGGCATACTGAGATCCACCCGCCGGTTCCGGTTCAGTAAAGGTATCGGTGTAACGCCTCACCCAGCCGGACGGATCATCATAATTAGCATGATAAACTTTTCCGGCAGACACCGTCCGGTATCCGTGATTCCGGAAAAGCTGCGGCAAGGTCGCTGACTCCGGCGGAACCACATGCAGGACCTGGCCGGCATTGCCAATACTTTCGGGCCGGTATCCCGACAGCATGCTGGCGCGGGAGGGCATGCAGATGGACAACTGACAATAGGCCCGGTTGAACAGCAATCCATTGGCCGCCAGCCGATCCAGATTCGGCGTTTTGATATCCGAAACTCCGTAACAGCCGAGTTCCGGCCGCAGATCGTCAACGGCAATAAACAGAACATTCGGTCTGGCCGGCACGAATCGCCCGCTGCTCATCGCTCCGCAATCCAAAGCCAGAAGTGCCAGTGTTGAAAACATCGTTTTCATATTAATCTTTCTCCCTAATCTTCCACAAAGAGTCTCCAACTGCTTTTAAATCCGCCGCAGTTCCCGAAACCGCTTCTATTTTACTCAACCGCCCGTGCGGCATCAAACAACGCCTCGATATTCGCCGGAGGGATATCCGGCAGAATCGCTTCATGGCTCGGAGAGATGATCAGCCCCGTCGGGAAAATCCGCCGCAGTTCCCGGACCTTTTCGCGGACTTCATCCGGCGTGCCGTTGACCAGCAGGTTCTGGGCATCCACCCCGCCGCAAAAAGAGGTCCGGCCTGAAAAATCGTCATGCAAGCCCTGCGGCTCCATGCCGGTCGCCAGCGCCTGGATCGGATGAATCACATCCGCACCCGCTTCGATCAAATCCGGGATCACCTTATGAATGGAACCGCAGGAATGATGAATCACCCGCATCCCGTGCGCATGTGCCTGATCAATCAGTTTTTTCGTTCCCGGAAAAACAAAATCCCGCAACAGATCGGGACTGACCATCAGTCCCGTCTGGCTGCCGAAGTCGTTTCCGATCAGCACCGCCTCCACCCGCCCTGCGGCGGCCTGATAAAAAATCTCATTGGCTTGCAGATAGAATTCGGTAATGCGGTCAATCACCGCCTGAAACATCTCCGGCTCGGTCAGCATCACCATCATGGCGTTTTCCATGCCAAACGCCGCGCAGGCATCCTGAAAATGGGCCGACCAGAGCACGCCAAGCTTCACAAAGCCGTCCGGCACTTCATCAATCGCCCTCCGGCAGCCCTCAACGCTCATGTGCTCGCTTGGATCGGGCCAGGCGAAGTCCCTAATACAGGCCGGATCGGTCTTGTCCGCGAACCAGCCGGCGTGAGTCAACGTGCGCTCGTCATAATCCGTCGCGGAGGCAAAATCAAAGGCGCAGGCAATGTGATTCGCCGGCGGATGATCGTACGGCACCTCGACCGGCCAGATATCATCGCCGATGATCCGCTTCAACTGCGCCATATCCGATGCGCCGAAATAGTCATACAGCGCAGGCAGTGCATGCGGATCAGGAATCCCGAGCCAGCAGGCCGGCCGATCCACCGGACGGCGTTCAATGGTTGCATAAAAACGTTCAATTGAATTCATAGGGTCCTCCATTCTCTCATCAGCTCCTAAGAAATTTCTCCGTCAGTGTTTGGTGCCATTTAGTATCCTTCCAGTTGGCGAACTGCGGCTGCACATAGTTGTGCGGGGTCCAGCCCCACATGCGGTAATCGATCGCGTCCTCCACGGTCCATGAAGCCCAATCCAGCAGCCAGCCCCAGTCCAGATCGGGCGAATCGAAGTAAAACCAGGAGGCCCACGATTCGGTGGTGGTCAGCGGCATACCGCGCCGCTGCGCCCAGGCGGAAAACTGCGACAATTTCTGCCGCTGGCGCGCCCGCAGCATCGGTGCAATCGCGGCGTGTGTGGCGCCGCAACGGTCGGAGAATTCGCGATACCAGGCATCGTTCGAAAACAGTCCGTCTTTGATGAATTCAGGGAAAAGGGTCCGTTCCGCCCAGCGCGGATCCGCATCGGCATAGAAATGAACATCCAGACAATCAAACTCGACCGGGATATCCAGCCAGCGTAGATCGCCATGAATTGAGCAGGTCAGCCGCAGCTCCGGAAATTCGCGCCGCAGCATCCGCAGCGCTCCGTTCAACTCAGCGGCCATAAACTGGATCTGGGCGGGCGAGAGCACCGCAGCATCCCAGCCGGCACCGGTTTCGGCCTTCATTCGTTCCAAAAAACCCGGGAAGAAAAAAGGCACTTCATTGGCGAGATCAAAATAGATCAGACGGTCAAAACCGAACCGCCGCTTCCACTCGGACAGCATCACGATCCACATCTCCGCGCCCTCTTCGTGGGTGCGGGGCATGCGCAGAACTTCAGGCCCCCGCTGTTTTTCAAATGGCGGGATATTGGCAAACCACCAGGCGCTCAGGGTGTAGTGCAAGGAAGGGCGCGCCAGCAGCTTTTCCATGAACTCGATCATCCATTCGCCGACCGGCCCTTCCACGGCACTGTTCCAGCCCCAGGGCATATGCGGCTGCCTGGGATCGGGCCATTTCAACACCCGCCCGGGCCGTGTCAGATCCACCCACTGCGGCATGGGATCGATCCGGACGGTGTTGTAGCCGCGCTCCACGGTTTCATCCAGCACGCGGTCATAGTCGGCGAAACTCCCGCCAGGCCCGTGCCGCAAGACAAACGCCTGATCCCACATCGCCATCGTCAGCCGCCGGAGCGGCAGATGCTCACGCATATCAAATTGGTCCACGCCACCGTTGACGGCGGCAGGACGGTCAGTAGCTAATTGAACCGGAAAATCCATAGTAAACTCCTCTGTCTCTTTTTTTAATCCAACACCACGATATCCACCAAAGCTGTGCGCAGCCCTTCGGGAACTGAAATACAAACTCCGCCGGAATCCTGACGTACCGGCAGGGGTTCACCCGTTCGCAGCAAACGGGCCGAGGCCGGCAGGAGCGCGGAGGCATCCAGCTTGATTTCGCCCGGTGTGCCGGGCAGCAGATGTAAATAGCGGCGATTGCCGCGCACGGTCATCGGCACATTGGCCGGATTCGGCTCCGGCCCGCCGTCGGTGCCGATAACCGCTTCCTTGGAATGCGCCATCCAAGCGGCCACCTCGGCCAGCCGTTCATAGGCGGACTCCGGCAGATCGCCGTCCGGGCCGGGGCCGATATTGATCAAGAGATTGCCGCCCCAGGCGCGCAGCTTGCAGAGATGCTCCAGCATCCAGGCGGCGGGCTTGAATTTTTCGGTGGCCAGATACCCCCACACATCGACGAAGCCTCCGTTCGACATGGGAATATCGCAGGCCTGCCAGCAGTGGCAGGCTTCAAACCATTGGCTCTTCGGACGTTCCTTAGGCAGCTTGCATTCGGTGTCGTTGTAATCGCCAATGCAGGCCCGGTTGTTGATAACGATGTGCGGCTGAACGGCCCGCGCCTTATCGCGCAGTTCGTTGTCAAACCCGCCACCGTCGAACCAGAGCAGATCGATCCGGCCGTAGCGCGTGAGCAGCTCCATCGTACGCCCGTGCCAGTTTTCGCGCAGTCTGGCCGCCAGCTCGGGAGTCCGTTTTTTCAGCCGGACCTGTTCGTGCCTTGCGTTGAGCCCGAACTCGGCGTTCAGATCGCCGTTCATCGAGCTCTCCGGGCAGAACCCGAAGCCGCGGTATTCCCGTTCGGCATGCCAGTCCGGCGGCGAGACATAGAGGCCCACTTTCAATCCATGCTTGCGGCAGGCCTCGACATACGGCCTCACCAGATCACGTCCGCCCAGATGGGTATGGGTGCCGATCTCGCTATATTCGGAGGGCCAGAGGGTGTACCCGTCATGATGCATCACCACCAGCACGGCATATTGAAACCCGGCCGCCGCGGCCGCCCGGATCCATTTGTCGGGATCGTAATTTTGCGGATCAAAGCGCCCGGCCAGCTTCCAGTATTCCTCCGGGGTCACCTTGTTTTCCGGCGCGCCCGCGGCATCCCAACTCGTATTGGCGATCATCCCCCAGGATAGCTCGAGATTCCCGTGAACCGAAGCGATCCCCCAGGTAAGAAACAGCCCCAACCCGGCCTTGGGAAACCACTGGGCTTCCGGATGACGTGATGGAACCGCCACATTGTCCAGGCTCAGCCCCAGCACCGCATGCTGCCCCTCGGCATTACTGATCTTCTCTTCTTCCGGTTTCATTGTCATGATTCCTCTTTCTCAGAAAGATCTTATTTTAGGTTCCCGGACCCGGAAAGGGCCGGAATGACGAGGGCTTTTTCAATCCCCTTTCCGGTATACCCCGTCGTCCCGGGAGCCGCGAGCCGGTTATTGCGCAGCAGCACACGTTCCGAATCATCAACCGAAATGGTGCTGTGCGGATTGCGCAGTTCGCAGTCCTCGACGATCACATCCAGATTGCCTTTTTTGGAGATGATGATCGTTCCAGAATTATCTTCAGCCAGCCGATGACGCCGGTGCACCGTACAGCGCGTGACCGGAGCCGGCCCCCGGTTGGAAAATCCGCCGGAGGTGCGGATCCAACTGTTGCCTTCGTTAAATTCGTTATCGAAATACTGAAAATACCAGCTCGGCGAGTAGGCGCGCACCGGGCGCAGGCCGGTGACCGGATCGGGCTCACCCGGCCAATGGCTCGGAGCGCCACCGGGACCATCAAAACGCTCGCCGCCATAATTGAGCATCTCGGTCATGTTCCAGGTTTTTGTGTTGGCGCAAATGACGTCCACTCCCACGTCATAGCCGGGCACCACCCAGTCAAAATCCTTGTAGGAGTTGCCGTCCATGATCCAGCGCGCCACCCCGGGAAGCAGAAAGAGGAAGGAATCCGAATCCGGCTCCACTTCAAAGGGTCGCTCCAAAACCACATCCCGCCCATTGAAGGAGAGCACCTCGCGCCACTGGCCGGCGCCGCGTCCGTCCTGAACGACCACCATCGGCCGGGTCCAGTGCGCGGTTGTTTTCCAGTTTTTCCAGTGGGGAATATCGGGATCAAAGGAAAGGGTGATCTTGGTGGCATCGATCTTGCAGTCGCGTCCGGCGAAAGCCGCTGTGCTCAAGTCGCTCGTAAAATGGGAGATCGCCTGCGGACCGTAGGGGGATTCATGTTCGTTGTGCGCATAATAGATGTGCCTGGCGTAGCCCGTGATATTCAAATACGTCCGGGGCGCCGTGGAGAGAAAACGGTTTTTTTCGAGGATCATCTCCCGCGCTGCGGAGCAGCTGATGAACAGCGTGTTCGCGGCAATTGTATTGCCAGCAACGACACCGTAGCGGCCAACTTCCGTACTGGTCCGTCCCTGCCAGATAGCCTCCTTGGAAGCCATTAAATCGCAGTTGGTGATCTGATAATTGTTCTTGGGCTTGATCAGAACACTGGCGGGACTGTATTCCATGGCTTCGTTGCCTTTGAGCAGCCAGGCGCGGTCCACCCGCACCAACACCTTGTTCATGCGAAAACGACCGGTGGCGGAAATGGCTTCCTTATAGGCGAAGGGGACAAACAACCCGATCTCTTCAATGCCGTAGTCGCTGCCTCTCAGAGCATCGACCTGCTTCAGACCCAGGCGTTCGCCCGCCTTCTTGGGGTCTTCGTCAACATCCGCGTAAAACTGATTCTCCAGCCCTTTCTCGCCCCACCAGAGCAGCGACATGTTCTGCCCCGCCCCCCGGATTGTAGTGCGCGGAGGGATGTCCAGCCGTTCGGTGATCAGATATTTGCCAACCGGAAAATAAACGATTCCGCCGCCGTTCGCTTTGGCCTTGGCCAACGCCGCACGAATCCCCTCCATGCGATCCATGAACGGCTTGTATCGCTGACGGCTATTGATCGCCTCCTCGACCGCTTTGGGCCCATAGAAATCCAGCACGCTGAACACCTCCTGCGGCCACTGCACCGGCGGATCGATCCGCACGTTGGCGATCTCGCGCCATGCCGCCTCGCCGCCCAGCCCGTTGTGCATCGCGGCCGTGTAGCTGCCCGGCTTGAGGTCGGACGGGATTTCAAAGGAGGCCGCAAAGGCATCCGCTTTCGTGGCGGCCAGCTCGACACTCCGCCCCGATTCCGGGGTCAGCCGCAGCACCGTTTTGCCGCCGAAATTCAGCGACTTGCCAAAGGCGCGCAGCCAGCCGCCCTGCGTAGCCGACTCCCCCTCGTCGCCGTGCGTCCACCACACATCCGGGGAATTGATGAGCCACTCCTTAGAAGCCTTTCCGTCCTTGCCGGTGATTTTCAGCGCATAAACCCCCTGCTGCCAATCTGCCGGGACGATGAATTTCAACGAGCTCTCCGAGCCTTGCAGAATCGGCATTTCTTGCGGACCCGCCGCAGGCTGGCCGCTATCAGCCAGCTTCGACAACTCTACTTTGGCACCGTCAAATTCCGACCCTTGCACCAGTACCGTCTCGTCCGGGCGCACTGGATCGGAGGCCCAGAAAATATGCGGCGTTTCCGCGCGGAGCCCTGCCGCGCCCAGCAGCAGGGCCGTTCCGGAAAGGAGTTGAATTAAATGATGTCTGTAGATTTGGTATTTCATTGGTTTCTCCTGGTTAATCCATTGTTTTCGCTATCATCCAGCGATCTCCTGCGCGATTATAATATCTTCAGCGAAAGGGTCGTCCCCTCCAGAACAAAACGCGGATCGCTCAGCGTCGTGTTCACCCCGTTGATCTGATACTGAATGTTTGTCTGTCTGAAATCAGCCGCTTCTCCCAGCGTCCAGGTCGGCGTGTAGCGATTGTCCGCCTGCTCAAAGTTCACGACGAGGAGTGCGCCTTTGAGCGATGAAATCGTGGTGTTATTCACGGTCAGCGCAGCCGAGTCGGCCAGCGTAATGGTGTGAGTTAAGGACTCCTGACCGGTCGCCTGCTGCCATTGCATGGCTCCCGCCGTGGTCAGAGACGAGTTGCCCCGCAGCGTCAGGCGGCCGGCATATTCCGGTCCACTTGGCCCACCCCAACCGAAAATCAAGCCGCTGTCGACGGTGGCGGTGGCATTGCCGGTAAGGGTCAGCGCACCGGTGCCGGTTATGTCGCCCATATACAGGCGTTCATTCACCGAAAGCCTGGAGCTGTCATTAAACGTAAAGGCCGCGTTAAATCTAAGAAACAGACGGCCATCGCCGCTTGCGCCGTCCCAGGCGAGTGATGACCTGTTATTATAGGTAACATCATAACTGATACCGGAATTGTGCGCATACGTGGTGGCGTAGCTCCCGTTCACCACCCCGGAGTTCGCGCCGGCGGGTGTGGGTGTGCCGACAGGATCCCAGTTTTGAGCCCGATCAATCCGACGGTCTGCTCCTCCACCATCCCAGATGAAGACAGTGCTTCTCAGTTCGTCAAACGTGGCCAGCAAATCGCGTCCGGTATGCTTTATCAGCGCGGCTCGGATGTCGGCATCCGTCGTCAGGCCCGCGATGAGGTTGGTCGTTTCACCGATGTCTTCCGAGATGCGATACAGTTGCTTAGGCGAGCCGCGGTTGGTGCCAGCGGCATTGCTGATCAGGTTGTTCGCGGCATCCCATGTTTTGGCATTTCCGCCGCCTCCGGTCGAGTCCACCAGTTTCCATCCATCCGGCGTCTTCAGCGCAAGATGCCCGCCAGACGAACAGACCACGATCCCGCCGCGTGGGGCGGGCCGCTTCTGCCCCTGGAGTACCGGGAGAAACGATTCCCCGTCCGGCGCGATGCCTGCTTCCAGCTTCTCGCCGAACGCGGACGCCAGCGTCGGGAAGATGTCCACCTGGGAGATGAGTTCGGCCGTCACCGTGCCGGGCGCCACCCGACCCGGCCAGCGCACGATGAACGGCACCCGGGTGCCGCCTTCCCACACATCCCGCTTGACCCCGCGCAGCGGCCCGTTCGAGTCGTCCCCGTGTTCCAACGCCCGCTGCTGGCCCGTGTATTCAACGCCGTTGTCAGCGGTGAAAATCACGAGCGTGTTCTTCCGCAGGCCGTTATCGTCAATGGCGGCCAGGATCCGCCCGATGCGGGCGTCCACCTCGGCCAGGTACCGGGCGTAGTCGTAGCCGCCGTGGGCCGGATCGTCAAACTTCGGGGTGATCGCCCAGGGCAGGTGGGGAGAGTGCAGCGCGACGTAGGCGAAAAACGGCTTGGTCGAGCCCGACGCGGTTCGCTCGTCCATGTAGCGCTCGAAATCGGCCACCAGGATCGGGTCGGCATCAATCTGGCGATAGGAAGGATCGCCCAGTCCTTCAATGGCAGACTTCGTTCCAACCACGGTCGAATTCAGTTCTTTGCTGGTGAACAAGTGGAAGGTGTCGCTGGCGGTGACCGGACGAAAGTAACCCTTTCGCCCGTTCGGCAGTTTATCGGCGTATTGGTTTCTGGCGGGGTCGGCGTCTTCCACCCAGACCTGTACGCGATCATTGTGCAAATAGACATAGGGCGGGATGTTGATGGCGACAGCCGGGCCGCGGAACAGGTCGAAGCCGATGTCCGCGGCATGGCCTTCGATGCGGCGGGTCCAGTCCACGGACGCCGAATCGGTCGGCTCGTCGTGGTAACTGAGCCGCTTGTCCGTTCCCGGCGCATACCATTTGCCCCCGAGATGCCACTTGCCGAACGCGGCGGTTTCGTAGCCCTGTGTGCGCAACCACTGCGGGAGGGTGACATCCCCGGCGGGCGGGGTATTTTCCCTATTATCTGCGTAGCCGTAGGTCCAGGAGATGCTCTGGAAACGGCGGAAGTTGTAGATGCCGGTCAGCAACGAATAGCGCGAGGGCGTGCAGACCGCGTTGGCAGAATGAGCCTGCGTGAACAGCATCCCTTCATCCGCCAGACGGTCGATATTCGGCGTCGAGGCAGGACTGCGTGTGCCGAACAGGGAACCGTAGCGGGAGACATCCCCGAAGCCCATGTCGTCGGCATACACGATAACCACGTTGGGCTTGGTTGCTTTACCATCGGCAGCGTGCAGCGCGGCCAGCGGGGCGAGAAATGCCGCCGTCATCAATTCCATTCGATTTCTCACAGGTCTGTTTCCTTACTTTTTTAATTATTATTTTTTTGCATCATTCCACCGCCACCACATCCACGAGCAAGGGGCAGCATCGCCAGCCTCGACAACTCCACCTTGGCCCCGTCAAACTCCGACCCTTGCACCAGCACCGTCTCGTCCGGGCGCACTGGATCGGAGGCCCAGAAAATATGCGGCGTTTCCGCGCCGACCGGCAGAACC
>CAZTEK010000025.1:0-13289 GCA_964612095.1 uncultured Verrucomicrobiota bacterium | reverse complement strand
TCGGCAATTCCGGCCCCGCCGCCGCTGCGGGTCAGAATCCGCTGTTCCATCCAGCCACTGCTCGGAACATCCGCCATGCAGAGCGCAACAGACCGATCAAGTGCCGCCAAACCTAACGCCACTCCGCCACCCTGACTGTGTCCGCTAACCGCAATCCGCCTTCCATCAATCTCCGGTGTTTCACGGGCCAGCCGGATAGCCCTTAGAAAATCGGTCCAAACGCAATAAAGATAACTGTGCATTAAATCGTTGAGATTCAGGGGCCACCAGCCGGATTTCCCGTCATCGTCAAATGGTGTAACCGATCCGGTTTCCCCGCGCTGAAGACGAAAATCCGGAGAAATCACTGCGCAACCCGCCTCAAGCCATGCTGAAAAATTGGCGGGCTTGCCGCGACTGCGGTTTGCGCCGTGACAATTAATCAGCACGGGAACTTTTCGTTCTTTCGCCTCCGGCGGAAGTAATAGCCAGGTATGAATCGGCGTTCCGTCGAGACCCTCAAACGTCAAATCCCGCACTTCAGCATCCGCGCAACCCGTGACGTTCAGCGGAACGGTTGCGCACCGCTGAATTGCTTCAGACCAAAATGCGGCAAAATCAGACCGCTTCGTTTGCGGCACGTCGAGCGCTTCGAGTTCAGAAATTTTTCTATCAAACGGTGACATGGCTTTCTTCTTTCATTAAACACAGCGGCTAAATAGAATCCGCTCTATGAAAGCATATCGTCCATTTATTGTCATCCTGCTCGTCACCCTGATTCTTCCGGTATTCGGAATGGCTGAAGCGACTTCAAAAAAACCGCTTGTTTACCAGATTCCGATCAAAGAACAAATTGAACCGGCCCTGCTCTACGTCGTCCGGCGCGGCGTCACGGAAGCGAAGAAAGAAAAAGCCGATGCCATCGTCTTCGTCATGGATACGCCCGGCGGCGGCGTTAAAGAAGCCCGCGAAATTATTAGCCTGATCGGGCAGATCGACGTGCCGGTTTATACCTTCGTCGAAAAAGACGCCTACTCCGCCGGAGCCATCATCGCGCTGGCCACAAAACACATTTACATGGCTCCGGGCAGCGTGATCGGCGCGGCCACACCGCTGATGATGAGTCCGTTCGGCGGGGTTGAAAAAATGCCGGAAGCCATCGAAGAAAAAATGACATCAGCCGTCGCCGCGCTGGTGCGTGCCGCCGCCGAACAGGGCGGACACGATCCGCAACTCGGCGAAGCCATGGTCCGGCGAGAACTGGGATACAGCATTGGAACCAACGTGCTGAGCAAGGCAGGAAAACTACTAACCCTGACCGCCAGTGAAGCGGAAGGCATTCTTTCCGAAGGTACGGTCAAGGATGTTGCGGCCATGCTGGAAAAAGCCGGGCTGCCGGACGCGGAAATAAAAACGCTTGAAGTGACCCCGGCGGAACGGATCGCCCGCTTCATCGCCGCATTTGCGCCGATTCTACTGATGATCGGACTCGGTGGTATTTACATTGAAATCAAAACACCGGGCTTCGGGCTTCCGGGCATTCTCGGTGCGGCGGCGCTTGTACTCTTTTTCTTCGGCCATCATCTTGCGGGACTGGCCGGCATGGAAGATGCCATCATCTTCATCATCGGATTCAGCCTGCTCTTCATCGAAATTTTCATCACCCCCGGCTTCGGCGTACTCGGCATCAGCGGCATTGCACTGATTTTAGTCTCCCTGCTTAACGCCATGACATGGAAAGTGCCGGGCCACTTCTGGCCGGCGTTCGACGATGGCACATTGCAACACGCCATCGGCACGCTGGCACTAGGACTGACCGGCACTGCCATCGTTGGATATTTGGCCGGGAAATATCTGCCGACATCACGGGTCTTCCACCCCATGCTGATTGATCAGCAATCCGGCAGAAGTACGGCAGAGGAAATCAGCAAACTGACCGGCAAAACAGGGGTAGCAGAAATGAACCTGCATCCGGCGGGTCGTGCGCTTTTCGGCGACGACCGCGTCAATGTCATCACCCGAGGCGAATTTATCGGCAAAGGCTCCGCCGTACGCATCGTTGAAGTACACGGCAGCCGCATCGTCGTCGAAAAAATATGAGATAAACGAAAAACTCTTCCGTCGGACACCGGTATTCGGTAGATTCCGCGCATGAGCAAACTTCACGGCACCATCGCCCACGTCATGCGCCGGTTCGTACCCGATAAATGGGGCGGCACCGAAACGGTTGTTTTTAACCTGGCGCGCGAACTTGAAAAAAACGGGTTCGACAGTCCGATCTTCTGCACCGATATGTTCGCCAGAACCGGCGCGGAAAAAATCGACAACGTCACCGTCCGGCGTTTCCGCTACTGCTTTCCATGGTTCGGGCTCAATGAAGAGGCGAAAATGGCGTTACGCCTCAAAGGCGGCAGCCCGCTCTCTCTTCCGCTTTTCTTCGCCCTGCTGTTCCAAAAAAATCTGACACTGATTCACACGCACGTCGGACGGCGGCTCGGAGGGACTGCCCGTACCGTTGCCCGCATCCGGAACGTTCCGTACGTCATTCACGTCCACGGCGGGCGCCATACGGTTCCGCAGGATCAGTACGACCAGATGGTCGCGCCGGTCGAAGGAAAGTTTGAGTGGGGAAAAATATTCGGTCTGCTTTTCGGGTCGCGCCGGGTGTTCGATGATGCTGCCGCCGTAATCTGCGTCGGCCAAAGCGAAGCGGACGAAATGCGCCGCCGCTCACCGGGCCGCAACATTCACTATCTGCCCAACGGCGTACACGTGCAGCGATTCGCGACAGCGACTCCGGAGGAGTTCCGAAAAGAATACGGCCTTGAAAACCGGAAGTTCGTGCTCTGCCTTTCGCGCATCGACTTCCAGAAAAACCAGCTTTTGCTGGTGAAAGCCTTTGCGAAATTCCGCGAAACGCACCCCGACTGGAAGCTGGTCTTTATCGGTTCGGTTTCGGTCGAAGAATATTACCGCAAAATACTCGACGAAATCGCGCGGCTGAATCTGCAGGATTCCGTGCTGATTATCCCCGGACTGAAACCGGATGACCCACTGCTACCGTCAGCTTACAAAGCGGCGGACATGTTTGTCCTGCCAACGGCGAACGAGCCGTTCGGTATTGTCATTCTTGAAGCGTGGGCCGCCGGTGCGCCGGTGATTGCCACGCGCGTCGGTGGCATCCCCGGCTTCACGACTGACGGTGAAAACATTCTGCTCACCGAAGATAATGATGCCACCATGCTGGCTGCGAAAATGGAACAGTTAGCTGAATCGCCGGAACTTCAGCGTAAACTCGCAACAAACGGAGCCGCCGAAGTCTCCGCGAAATACGACTGGAGTGCGATTGCGGCCCGCGTCATAAAAATCTATGAATCGGTGCTGAAATGACAAAACTTTTCATCTGGATCGGCGTAATCGTTGGAGGGTGGATCGGCTGGTGGCTGGGCGCGAAAATGGGCTTCGAATTTTTCGGCGAATTTATGATCAGTAGTCTCGGCAGTATTGCCGGTGTTTTTATCGGATGGAAAATTGCACAGGAATACTTTTAGGAAATGATGAGTGATAAATTATAAGTGCTGAATCAATCATCGTTCATCACTGATAACTTATCATTCTCCTCACGCCATCATTCCCCTCAGCACATAGTTCAGCACGCCGCCGTTTTTCAGGTATTCAATTTCAAGCGGCGCATCAACGCGCGCTTTCACCTGAAATACTTTGCCGTCGGCTTCGACGGTTAAAATTTTACCAGGTGCAAAGTTGTGGGCGACGCCGGTAATAGAAAAGCTTTCTTTACCGGTTAATCCGAGCGATTCAGCAGTTTCACCATTGATGAATTCACACGGAATAATCCCCATGCCGACCAGATTCGAGCGGTGAATCCGTTCAAAGCTTTCTGCGATGACGGCTTTGACGCCGAGAAGCTTGGTGCCTTTTGCCGCCCAGTCGCGTGAGGACCCCGCGCCGTACATTTTGCCTGCCAGCACGACCAACGGCGTACCGGTTTCAGCGTACTTCATGGCGGCATCATAAATGAAAAGCTCTTCACCAGTCGGCAGGTAGATGGTGCGTCCACCTTCTTCAGCGACCATTTTGTTTTTGATGCGGATGTTGGCGAACGTGCCGCGCATCATCACTTCATGGTTGCCCCGGCGCGAGCCGTACGAGTTGAAGTCGCGCTCGGCAACGCCGTGAGCACGCAGATAATCGGCCGCCGGACTTTTCTTGGAAATATTGCCCGCAGGCGAAATATGGTCGGTAGTAATGAAATCACCGAAGGACCCGAGAACGGAAGCGTTTTGGATATCGGCTAGCTTCGCGGGCGGTTGCTCGCATCCCTCAAAAAATGAGGGTTCGCGAATATACGTGGACGCATCGTCCCAAACGAATACCTCGTTTTTAACCGTTTCGAGCGCATTCCATTCAGGACTAATACTCGCCGCATCGCCGTACACGCCGGTGTAAAACGCCGGATCGGCGGCCAGCGCAATTGCGGCCTGAAGTTCAGCGGCAGTCGGCCAAATATCTTTAAGAAAGACATCCTTGCCCACGGGATCTTTCCCGATCGGATCATTTTCAAGGTCAATGTTGACCGTTCCGGCCAGCGCATAGGCAACAACCAGCAATGGGGAAGCCAGATAATTGGCTTTAGTCAACGGATGAACACGGCCTTCAAAATTGCGATTACCGGAAAGCACGGCGGCAACGGTCAGATTTTTTTCTTTAATCGTTTCTTCGATTTCTGGAGCCAGCGGACCGCTGTTTCCGATACACGTGGCACAGCCATACGCCGCAACCTGGAATCCGAGTTTACTGAGCGGTTCGAGTAGTCCGGCCTTTTCGAGATAGAGGGTTGCCGCCCGCGATCCGGGAGCCAGTGAGGTTTTCACGAATGCCGGAACTTTCAGTCCTTTCGCGACCGCTTTTTTTGCCACCAGAGCCGCGCCCATCATCAGTCCGGGATTGGAGGTGTTGGTGCAGCTAGTGATCGAAGCAATGACGACGGAACCATTGGTGATTGCCGATTGATGATTGCCGATTGCCGATTGCCGATTGATGATTGCTGACTCCTGACTCCCGAGTCCTGACTCCTGACTCCCGAAGTCTTTTTTAAATTCCTCTTTAAGTCCAGAGAGCGTCAATTGCTGGTGCGGACGGCTAGGTCCGGCAAGCGCCGGTTCGACCGTTGATAAATCGAGTTCCAGCGTATCGTTATAGTCGGCTTCAATGTCATAACCCCAAAGACCCTGCGCTTTGCAGTAGGCTTCAACCAGCGTGCACTGCGTTGCACTGCGTCCGGTTTCACGCAAATAATCGATGGTCTTTTCGTCGATTGGGAAAAAGCCCATCGTCGCGCCATATTCCGGTGCCATATTAGCGACCGGACAACGGTCTGCCAGACTGAGATTGGCGGCGCCTTCACCGTAAAATTCAACGAATTTGCCGACGACACCTTTTTTGCGAAGCATACGGGTGACGGTTAGCGCCAGATCAGTCGCTGTCACGCCGGCCTTGAGTACACCGATAAATTTAAAGCCGACCACTTCCGGTGTCAGAATCGGAATTGGCTGACCGAGCATCGCGGCCTCGGCCTCAATACCACCGACGCCCCAGCCGAGCACGCCCATACAATTGATCGTCGTCGTGTGGCTATCGGTTCCAACCAGAGTATCAGGATAAGCGACGCCAGCTTCAACCGCCACACACGTGGCGAGATATTCCATATTAATCTGGTGGCAGATACCAAGACCGGGCGGAAGCACGCGCAATTTTTCAAACGCGCCCTGCCCCCATTTTAGAAATTTATAACGCTCGGCGTTGCGTTCAAATTCGCGGGCCACATTGATATCCAACGAGGCCGTGCATCCGGCGGAGTCGAGCTGTACCGAATGGTCAACAACAAGATCGACCGGCACCTGCGGTTCAATACGGGAGGGATCTTTACCGGCCTTTTGCATGGCCGAGCGCAAAGCCGCCAAATCAACTACACAAGGAACGCCGGTAAAATCCTGCAAGAGCACACGGGCTGGCATAAAGGGAAGTTCGACCAATTCGCTACGCGGCGACCACTGAGCTAGCTGTGAAATATGCTCCGTTGTGTAAGCCGGATGGCCTTGCATCCGAAGAAGTGACTCCAGTAGAACCTTCACCGAAAAAGGCATACGGGAAAAGTTGTAGCCGCCCTGTTTTTCCAGCTCCGGCAAGCTGTAGTAATAAACATCAGAAACGCCTAACTGTTTTAAAAAATCGTTTTTATTCATAACATAGCTCCAGATTCGAAATTAAGAGGCCGGAGAATAAACTACGGATTGCCTGAATGTACACGGATTTTTAATTCCAAATCCTGTATAAACGATTGTCCTGAAAAAGCTGCAAAACGGCCGGCGCCAGCTGGTCAATCCGCTCCAGTGCTTGGAACGGTGCCGGAATAGATGCGTACAGTGGCACAGAATGGGCGGTATGGGTGCGGACGGTGGAGTCTTCGATATTGCCGTGATCGCTGGTGACAATCAGTAAACCGTCGAACCGGAGCAGCACTCCGAAAAAGCAATCGAGTTTTTCCAAACATTGGAAAATATTCTGCGGATCACCACTATGCCCAGCATGGTCAGTTTCAAAAAACTCAAACAGCGTGAAGTCGTGTTCATTGGCGATACCTATTAGGTGTTCCGCCGCCTCTATGGGCGTAATCAATGGGCCGTCATAGCCACGATCGCGCAGTTTTTCGCGGGTCAGGTCGTGATATACCGCACGGTTAGCCAGCAGATCGACCTTACCGCGTACGCCGCCAAACGCGGCCAGCGTGGCTACTGTCGTCACCGATGCGCGGCGCGCCGGAATCAGCGCAATATCATCCAGCCAATAGGCATTGGCGAAGGTACAGGTTTTTCCGGCGGCGATCAGTTTAGTAAAAATATTATGTTCCTGTACCAGTTCTTTGAGACGAGGCGGGGGAAAGCCTTCAATATGGCGGCCCATCAGCGCCGGTGCGTTCAAACCGGTCAACAACGCCGCCTGCCCTGTTGCGCTCTGCGGCAGGCCCGGCACGCCAAGCGATGCGTCCAATGGGATGGATTTTTCTAGGATTTTTACAAGGTTTGGAAAGCGAGCATGATCCACTAGCGGGTTAACGGCAGGATCACTTGATCCCAGCCCTAGCCCGTCCACGAAAACAAATAAAACCGGTAGCGAATTACTCACAGCCGGAAAATACATTCACCTGATTGTTTTTTAAAATCAAATCAGCCCAAGAAAGGCAGCAACGGATTCTCCAATGCCGGATATGTTACAGGCGATGGGAAGTAACAGGACGCCCAGACAGTTTAGTCGGCGCGAACCAAACAATACGGGGATGAGTCCAATGCCGGCACTCACGATCATCACAAAAAAACCGGGCCAGCCCGTGACGACAAAGACGAGCAAGACAATGAGGCCCAGTGCGAAGCCCGAGATGTGCCTATAATCAACTTTCCCCATTAATTTAAGCGTCCATTTGGTCAGTGGCGACAGGAGCATAAAGGAAACCGCGCCGGAAAGTGCGATGGAACCGAGCGCGAGATAATAATCGCCGGGTGTTTGCGGGGTATAAAGTCCTTTGATGATCAGTGCGCCGCCGCCACGCGTGAGAAAAAGTCCCGGCATAAAGAAAAACAGAAGCGCACCGATGTAATAAACGACTTTGGAAACGCCCTGTGACATCATGAAAACACGTTCATCGCGCTGAGCCGTGGCATGTCCCGCGAGTAGCCCGCCAATTCCTCCAGTGATCACCGGGAAAAAAGCGGCAAAGCCTCCGCCGATACCCCCCGCAACGCCACTGCGCAGTAGCAGGTCGCCGTTGATGTTAAGCGTGTCGCGCACGTATTGTTTCGGAACTTCTGTACCACTAATCACATTGAGCAGACACCATGGGACAGCGAACAATCCGACGAACGCAGGCATGATATTCTGAAACGCATTATCGATCGCGATAATTGGACGATAGAAAATCAAAAAGCCGAGCAAGCCGGAAAGAAAGAAGGTGAGTAGCCCTGCGCCGAGTGTTGACCATGCGTCAAAAAACTTACGCCAACCCGCAGGGCCCCAGTTCCCTCCCTTTGGCCATTCGGTGATCAAAATAAATGCGATAGTGACCCAAAGTATCCAGTGTATATGTGGAGTGAGGACGTAATGGACGACGGGCAAAAATTTTGGCGCCAGCGGGCCCATGATAAAAATAATCATGTAAATACCGACTAAACTGCCCGCACCGATCATCAGAGTGCCTTCATAGCCACGACCAGTCATGAGATATTTTTGTCCGGGCAATACGGTAAAAATGGCACTTTCGTCCGGCGCACCGAGCAGTACGGAAGGAATGGTGTTGAGAATGGACCATCCCGTGACGAGGCCAATCATAAAAGGAATGTAGATCGTCGGCATGGCGGAAACCCCGCTACCTTGTAGCGAATAGAGAAACATCACCATAAGACCTAGGATGTTGTAGATGTGCAAGCCGGGTAGAATGGCAAAAAAACAGGCCAACACCGTCCCGCTAAGCACCGATAAAGCGATCGTGAAGATCATCACATGGACTCCACGATGCGCAGGTCACCAGCCTCCCTCACTTTAAGCTGCACGGTCTCGTTATAGACCTCTACGCGTCCACGAGCACTAATTCGCTTTCCAGGCATTGGAAGTTTTTGCTCCAAGCCTTGGAATACGTCGTCCCAAAAAACCACCGCCAACTCAACGCCCCCCTCTTCCAATGTCAGCACATAAGGAGTTTTTACACCGGGACCGGGAACACTAATGGATTTGAGCATGCCATCGACCGCGACATATTCCCCTTTGTGTGCCGCAACGACTTCATTCAATTTTATATATGAAACTGCGGCTGGAGCAACGGAGGTTCGTTTGCGGTTCAGAACGAGCTGGTCGGACGACTGCATACGTAATTTAACATCCTGATCGGCACTGACGCTCAGACTACCTGTTACTTCGATGCGATCGCCGCGTCGCGGAAGTTTTACAGATGCTTTAAGGGTTTGCGCCTGAACACGACTACTCATTACAGCAATCTCACCACTACCGTCTTTTACATTAAAGACTAGGCCTCCGGCTTTAGAAAAAGCGGCATCGCGCACAACTTCACCAACAATACGAACACAGGCAAAGTTCATGGTTGGCGTAATGTTACCAATGCTTATAACGGGAATGTCGCGGTTAACAGAAAAAAGGTAGAGCAGAATGAGTCCAGCAATAGCCAACACCAACGACGCGTATTGAAGTACCTTTATTTTAAGAGGCCGCTTAACCTGCAATCCATAAACAGGATAACCCTCATCACTGCCGTCTGATCTATTCATAGCATTCCTCCAAAAGAAGGAATGAAGAAATCATTTCTAAACAAAAATAGCCAGAACTTGTTATGTTTTGAAAAGAAATAAATTCGCTACGAAACACCCGATCTTAAAAGGCTCCAAAGAGAACGGTGCTAAAGGTTGTAACAGGAGACGTTTCGCGCATGTCATCAATAGCCGCGCGGAGTTCTTTAAGTAATTTCTGCGCTTCGACGTAAATCTGATCGTCATTAACCAGCTTGCCGAGCGTGCCTTCACCGGATCCGACCTTGTCTGTAATCGTACGAAGGTTCGTCATGGTGGCGCTGATATCTTGATAGAGTTGATCGTCCTTGGCCAACAGCTTGCCCAGCGTGCCTTCGCCGTTTGCCAGCCGTCCACTCACGTCCTGCAAATTGGACATCGTTGTCTTTAAGTCATCATAAACCGTCTCTTCATTTAACAGCTTACCGATCGTGCCTTCGCCATGAGCCAGCTTGGCGCTGACGTCACGCAAATTATTATAAAGCTCATCGTCATGAATAAGCTTCCCGATCGTACCTTTTCCTGCAGCAATCTGATCGGTCATTTCCCGAATACCAGCTACCGCAGCTCCGAGTTCTTCAAGAATATCCGTCGGTTCCGTACCTCGAATGAGCGCATCGTGTAAAAGCGGCATGGCACTCAAGGGGCCTTCTTCGATCTTCAGTTGTTTACCACCGAGCATGGAGGAAGCCACCACTTCCACTTTATAGCCTTCGCGGAACTGCACTGGTACATCGAGATCTGCACGGACAACCACATGGCTGTTATCCAGCGCGGTCTCTTTCACCACGCCGACTTTCATACCGCGCAAAAAGACCGGATCGCCTTCGCGCAGGCCGCTGACTTCGCTAAAAAGCACAGCGACTGGATAACGTTTCTGTAAAAAATTCTGCCGGCTTAGGATGATCGTAAAAACACCCAGCGCGATGAGAATGATGAACATGAAGAAGCCTACAAGGACTTCGATACTGAGTTCTTTAGTATATTTATCAGACATGATGCTCCATTCCTTCCTCCCAGGCCCCACGTAGGGTAATATACTGGGCTTCGAGGAAACGTTGTACGGTTTCGTTTGTTGATTTAATAAAATCTTCTGGCGCGGCGTTTTCAACAATTTTCCCGCCGTCAATCATCATAATGCGGGTGCCGATCGCCAGCGCACTGTGCAAATCATGAGTGACAACAACACTGGTTATGCCGAGCTCTTTGCGCAGATTCTCAATCAGTTTATCAATTAGACGCGAAGTTACCGGATCAAGTCCAGAGGTCGGCTCATCGTAAAGAATAATTTCTGGATTCATGACAATGGCGCGAGCTAAGCCGACACGCTTCTGCATACCACCAGAAAGATCGGCTGGAAATTTCGCCATCGCCTCTTCCATGTTAAGCAACCGCAGTTTTTCGCGAACGGTTTTTTCGATTTCCTCTTCGTTCATTTTCGTGTGCTCGCGAAGCGGTAACGCTACATTTTCAAAAACAGTAAGCCACTGCAACAGCGCAGCCCCTTGGAAAAGAACGCCAAAACGACGGCGCATACGCTCTAAATCCATCCCGCGTGCTTCACTAATGACATCATCGCCAATGCGTATCGCACCGCTGTCCGGGCGCATCAACTGCACCATATGTTTCAGCGTAACGCTTTTGCCTGCACCAGAAAGTCCGACAATCGCAAACGTTTCGCCCTTGGGCACATCGAAACTGACCTCATTGAGGACCAGCTTGCCACCAAGCCGTTTAGTTACTTTGTCGAAGATAATCATATGTAAAACAACCTTGTGATCATATACCCAACGATCAGGATCATCAGGAATGAAATAATCACAGTCTGGCGGGTAGCACGACCGACGCCAACCGCACCCTCGGTGGTGGCTAAACCTTGATAACAGGCGACCGTGGCAATGATAACGCCGAAAACGATCGCTTTAAAAAGTCCAACGTAAAGATCCTTGTTTTCAGCGTAGCGCGTAGCGTTGTCGAGATAAGCGTTAAACGCAACACCCAGCTGAGTTGATCCGACAATCCCGCCGCCGAGAATACCGAGGATATTGGTGTACACCGTAAGAATCGGCATCATAACGGCTAATGCAACCAACCGCGGCATAACTAGAAAGCGATTAGGATTAATCGACATCACTTCCAGTGCAGAAATCTCTTCGGACACCGCCATGGTGCCGAGTTGCGCAGCAATAGCTGAGCCGACGCTAGCTGCGATAATCAAAGCCGTCATGAACGGCCCCATTTCGCGGATCATTACAATGGTAACGGCCGTTCCAATATTAACTTCCTGCCCAAAGCGGCGCAATTCAAGGCCGGTCTGCAAGGCGAGAATCATACCGGTAAAAAAGGCCACGACCGTGATGACACCGAGACTTTTAATGCCAGTTACGTACAACTGCGCAACCGTTTCACGACGCGCCCTCGGCCTCCAAATGGTGCGGATATAAAGCGTCGCCGAAGCGAGCATAATCAACGCATTGCCCATATCATGACAGGCAATCAAAATAATCTTGCCGAGACGGCGAGACGACCGGATCGGCAAGTCCAGATATCTGTATATTTCTTTAAATGGAGCGATCATTCGCCATCCCCTAAACGCACAAAATAAAGAATTCTATAACTCTTCTTTTGACCTTCCCCTTTATACGCCAGCAAACCTTTCAGTAAAGACCATTCCTTGCGCTCAACCGTTGGCTCGCTTTCGCTATGCCAAGTGAACCACAGCACATCCTTACAAACAACTCCTTCTGCATTTGTCCGCTTATACAACGTCCAAAGAGGCGCCCAATTACGTTCAATAGGCGGACTGTTCTTTATGGGCCAAAACTCCAGCATCCGGAATCGGGAAACGTCACCTTCGCGTTGCCAGCTCATTAGCGGCCATACTTTCCAATAATTGAAAACCACTGCTCGATCCTTCTTTTCGACACCCTCTTCCCGAAGAAAACTACGTTCGAAATAAAAGAACGGCAACGCCATGCGCCGGACTTTGGTTAAACTAGCCTGTTCTGTTTTTTCCGACCAGAGGAACGGCCAAAACAGAAAGGTGCGATGATTCAGTCCGTCCGCGTACTGATCCTCACCCCAAAGCGGCCAGATATAAAATTTATCGTGCCATTTACTGTCCATTTTTTGGAAAAACGGCCAAGGACAGAAAATCCGGTCCTGTCGGTCGCCTTTTGTAAACCGGAAAAAAGGTGGAATAACCCAAACGGTGCGCTCATGCTCCAATTTTGACCGGCCACAAAGCGGGAAAAGAAGCCAAGACTTCCCTGAATCACCCGGATAAAAATATTCAGCGGACGTCCAAAACGGCCAGCACACAAAATGTTTCTCGTATTTTCCGTCCAGCACCGATTTTCCATAGATCGGAAAAACACGGTCGCGCTGAATTCCTTCACCGCGCGTACGGGAATAGATTGGCCAAAACACGCTGGTCGTTTTGACATCATTAATCCGACTTTTTCCATACACCGGAAAAAGCACAAACATGATTTCATCCCGACCTAAAAATTCCTTAATCGTTCCGCCCAGCGGGAAAAGCGCGAAATAACCTTTGCCTTTTACATCGCGCCCTTGGAAATAAACCGGCAACAACCAATTGCGATCACGCGGACTCGCGTCTTTCGAATCAAATTTATGCGTATACCAAAAAAACAGTGCACGGGAACTTTGCTCATCCTTAAATTCCTTACGCGAATAAAGCGGCCAGAAGTAGTCACGAATCTCGCCCGTCTCAACAATGGTATGAGAGTAAAATGGGCGAACCGCAAAAAAAGACCCTTGCTCGGTTTGCACGTTGTCATAAAACGGGAAAAAGCTTTTTGCGGTGGCCGTACTGCTGAGTACCGCCACCGTCAAAAATATAAATCCCCTGCAAAACACCCGCTTCATTTAGACAGAAAGCCTACCAGAGCTGGACAAAACCCGCAAAAGCTTTCTTCA
>CAZTEK010000024.1:0-13563 GCA_964612095.1 uncultured Verrucomicrobiota bacterium | reverse complement strand
TGCAACGGAAAAATAAACTGTGGTGTAGCATCCATGCGATGATTTTTGAAGTGAAGCGCCATATATGGCGTAGTGTGTGCGGATTGAAAAAGAAAAATTACTATTGAGAATTTATGGACACGAACAAACCGATTGCAAGTGAACAGAAAGATGGAGTTTTTTTCTCTCGTGAAGCCGTTTCCGGCGTGCCATGGATGGTCGCCAGCAAGGCGATTCTGTTTTTTGTATATTTCGCTATTTCGGTGCTATTGGTGCGGCTACTGGGCCCCACGCAGTACGGCATTTATACACTTTGTATGAATCTGGCTGAATATTCCGGTATCTTCTGCGAACTGGGGCTGGTTTCAGCGCTTTTCCGGTTCGTGCCTGAACTGACGGTGCAGCGCAATGCGGCTGGATTGAAGCGGCTGATCTGGCGGTCACTGGCTGTGCAAGGCCTTCTGACACTGATGGTCACCGTCGGACTCATACTCCTCCGGCCGTGGCTTAACCAGTGGTTTAAAATAGATTTCGGCGGTTATTTGCCATTAATCGGGTTGCTGATCGGCTTCAGTCTACTCAAAGAAAATGTATCGGCCGTTGAAACTTCATTGTTTAGAACCAAAAATATATCCCTGTTGACACTGGCGCGCGGACTGCTCTGGCTGGGAATGCTGGGCTTCGGTATCCGGCTGTTACCGACCGCTACGGCGGCCATCTGGTCCCAGATCATTTCCTACGCGCTGGTTTACATCATCGGTGCATGGCTGATGTTTCGTCACATTTATAGTTTCAACTGGCGCTCTCCGCCCTATGGCATCGGACGCAGCCGCACATTCAAATATTCATTTTCAATTCTCAGCAACACCATTGTGCGGATGATGATGATGAAATACACGGAGGTGTTTTTCCTCGGGCTCACCGTCACACCGGCCGTGATCGGGGCTTATGATCTGGGCTACTCCCTGCCGCCGCTGGTCATTTTCTTTATCCCGGATTCTCTTCACATGCTCTTCACATCCGGCTTTGCCGAGGCCTACACGCGCGACCCGAACTGTCTGGGCCGGCTGATTAAAGCGTATTATAAAATGACGATTCTTCTCATGGTGCCGCTGGCCATCTTCGGGTTCTTCTTTGCGGCGGAAGCGGTGGTCATGGTATATGGCGATGATATGGTCCTTGCGGGGGTGCTTGCCTCTGCATTTTGCATCATTCATCTGATGTCCACGATTTCCACGCCGCTTTCCATGGCGATCAAAGCCAAGGAGCAGGTCATGGCCACGATGCCGGTTATGCTCCTGCAAATCGTTATTAACCTGTTCCTTGACTGGCTGCTGATCGTTCACTTCAAGTTCGGTGTCTGGGGCGGTGTGGGAGCCGTAGCCGGAACCTTCCTGATTTCCGCACCGATCCGTCTTTCGGTCGTCAAAAAAATTCTAGGCGGCATCTTTTTCCCGACCGGGTATATGTTCCGTATGACGCTTACGCTGATCGTACTGTCGAGTATCATGAGCGTATTTTCCAGTCATTGGAGCCTACTGAAGCTTTTTGAAACCCGCTGGCTTAACGTCGTCACCCTTTTCGGTCTCGGAGCAATTTATCTATTGCTCTTCTTCGTCGCCATCCGGATGTTTAATCTGGTTAAAGATGAAGATGTCACCGACTTCCGCGCGCTCGATATCAAAAAACTCAACTTTGTTTTCGATCTGCTTTCTCCGCGGCAAAAATAAAGCAGTTTTTCAATGCTTGGAAAAACGGGAACGGCGGGGCTCGTCGGGAGCTCAATGCGCGGGGGATGATTTTTGAAACTTGCGGATGAACTTAATTGGATCAGCGCCTATGGCATTGATGATAGTTAGAAATTCAACCAGATCCACCCGCCGTTCACCTTTTTCAATTTTCGCCACAAACGACTGCGGTCTATTCAACTTTTCTGCCAGCATATTTTGAGAAAGGCGTGCCGCCTGCCGTTCCTCGCGAAGCAGGGAGCAGAATATTTGACTGGCCGGGCTATGAATCGTCTTGCGCATAAATTATGGCAGGACGGTAATCCTAGAGCGAGATTATCCCAAATAAGGATGGACTTGACGGCGCGGCGCAAACCCGTTAGAACCCGTGGCAATGTTTTAAAGGGGTGGTATGAGACGAAAAGTAATTATCCGTTTTCTGGTTGCCGGAATCTCTTTGCTGTTATTGGGAGCGCTGGCGATAGAAACTGCGGATCAACTCTATATTGAGCCTCGCACCGTGTCCTCTTGGGGTGAGCTGTTCGAAAACTACCTGATTTTCCGTACGCAAATGGGCCCGATTGTCCCGCCGTCGGTGATGTATGGCGACGCTATTGCGAGCATAGAAAAAGACGACTGGTCGTTTCTGGAACAGAACTGGGCCTTCAAATTTTCAGACGGTACATACTACATTGCTAAAAATTCCAAACTGGCGAAACTGAAACTTCCATTGCATATCCTCGTGTACGAAGACCTGCGACGTGGCGAAATCGTTATCCTGAGTTCAGCAGACGGTGAAAAGTTTCAGGGCGAAGCGATTTTTAAGGCTCCCGAATTCATGTCGTGTGAAAAAGAATTCCCGTTGGAACGCTACGCATTCGATGAGTTGGCGCCGCGGCGTGTAGTCTGGGAAATCACCCTGAAATCCGAAGCGGATGCGTGGAGCGATCTGGTTCAGAAGCAGAGTACACGGACTTCTTCGGCAATGCTTTCCGGCGGTGGGATGATGACTGCGATGTCCGTTCCGGCTGAGCATACTAACGATATCTGGCTTGCTCTTGAGACGCAGACTAACGGCATTAATCTGAATGTATTTGCACCGGAAGGCTTTACCAATCAAGTTGAAATCTATTCCTGTCTTGATCTGATCTCCGGGCTCTGGAACGTTGCAGTACAAAGTCTCTATCCGTCCGGTACCAATCCGGCGGTTTGGGACGCAACTTCAACCCTGACGAACCGGTTCTTGAGAGCGGGCAATATGGACATCGACAGTGATTCGGATGGGATCAATGATGCCCGTGAAATAATCGTGCACCAAACCGACCCTGAAAATTCTGACAGCGATAACGATACGATTTCCGACTATCAGGAACTTTATGTTGATCATACCGACCCGAACAATAACGACATCTTACCTCCGCTGGTTGATCTCATTAGGCCTTTAGGTACACATGTTTTAATTCCTTAACTTTCAGGTGATTTATGAAACGATTCTTATTTGTGGCATTTTACTGTTCTATGATTGCAACGCCTTATGCCGATTATTTTACCGGTTCTCCAAGTCATCTGATTACAACCTCCGGTACAATAGAATATTATGCTAACTGCTATTATGTTTCCGATATTTTATGGGCAGATGCTGTCTTGGCAACATATGACAGAGCATACTGGACCGGCGGTTATGCTGGGCATCTCGAAACTGAACATGGTGTGACTATTGGAAACTATAATGGACACGTGGCGGTCTACTGCAGTGGTAATATAGCAACTGTAGGCGTAGCAATTTACGTTGTACCCGGAATAGACCCTGTCAACCCCCAGCCGGGCGACGGCAACACGAGAGAACCCATTAACTTTATCAGCGGAAACAATCATTTCCCCATTGATGATATACGGATTCAGACCGCCGGAATTCCTCTGGACTTCACACGCTACTACAACAGTGCGGCAACCAATACCACCGTCCTAGGAGCGGGTTGGAGACATTCCTACGACTGGTCTCTTGCCATTAAATCCAATTCCGCCACGATAATTGCAGGAGATGCCAGAGAATATACATTTCTGAAAAATCCTGGCGGGGATTATCGGGCATCATTTGACAGTAATTGGCAATTGATAAAACAAACCAATGACGAATACACGCTTTTACTGCCCGGCGCTGTCGCGTACCGATTTGACACCAACGGTGTCCTGCAAAAGATTTCCGATGGTTGGAGCAATACAGTTTCACTGCTATACAGCAACAGTCTGCTGGTCTCTGTCGAGCAAAGCACCGGCCAGTCACTTGATATGAGCTATTCCAACGGACTGTTGAGTGCGGTAACAGCCGCCACTAATCTCACAGTGACGTATGAATATAATCCTGCCGGAGTTCTTGCGTCATCGCTCAAACAGGCCGGAACAGAATCTTTCCTTCAATCCTATGCATACGATTTTTCCCTGCGGCTGACTCAACGCGTGGATTCGGTCGGCAGTGACTATTACTATACCTATGATGAAAGCTCGGGCAACGCAACCGGCATGTACCTGACGGATGACCGCTGGTATGAACACTCGGTCAGTTACAGTGACAGCAGCCATCGCCAAGTCTCTTATTATAGAGCCGGAGAAACTCTGTCACAGAGTTATGAAATTGATTCGACCATCAAACGTATTAACGAAGAAAATTTCAATATCGGAACGGGTACCGGCCGGGTCGTATTTGCCTATGACGGCAACGGGAACACCACGAGCAAAACAACGTATGATGCCGATACGAATCACTGGACACAAATTAATCGTCGGTATGACGGCTGGCACAACGTCACCAACGAAGCTTTTGGACTCAGCGCAACGCCGACTAATATCACGAAGTACTCATGGCATCCGCAGTGGCAGGTACTGACCTCAATAACCGATCCTGAAGGGTTCAAGCAAGAATACGAATACACCAACGGGGTGATTGCGAAGAAACGGATTTATCTTTCCGGCAACACGACGGCTGAAACAAAGTACAGTTACACAACCAACGGACTACTGGCCGCAATCACCAACGCGAACGGCCATTCAACAGCCTTTACCTACGACACGCTCGGCTATCCGCATTCCATTATTCCACAGGCAGGGCCGACAGCGACCTTCGGGTATGATTCGCTGGGGCATTTGACCAATAGCGCATTGCCCGGCGGGCGGCAGGTCGGTTACACCGTCAACCCGCTCGGTTGGGTGGAGCGGATTGATTATGCCGATACTCTTTATGAAACCTTCCAGTACGACGGACTGGGCGACGTGACCAATCACGTTGACCGGGCGGAACGGGTTACGAGCTATACCTATGCTCCCAGCGGGAAGCTCACGGGTATAACCCGCCAGCTGGGCAGTACCAACGTCACGGTTTTTTATGACTTTGACCAGCAGTTCAATACACTGGCAATCCGTGACGAACTGGGCCGTCCCGTTGAAAGCTACGCGCTTGACCCGCAAGACCGCCCGACAACGGTTACCAACCTCGAAGGACAAATGATGTCTATCCGTTACCTTGTCGGAAATTTTGTTGATTCTATCACCCGTTTTGACAACACGGTTGTCAGCAACCAATACACCGGTGACGGGCGGCTCACCGCAGTTCATTATCCAGACGAGACGAATCACTACACGTACCTCAGAAATGGACTTGTCCAAACCTTGGAAAATTCCGGCGGCATGGTTTCCAATGCTTGGAACTCCGCTTCGTGGCTCACTTCGGTTGCATCTTCAACTTCCGTGTCTTCGGTGTCTTCCATGGTCAGCTATTCTTACGATCCCGTCGGCAACGTCACCAATGCCGCCGTTTTCCTCAACAACCCGGCACCCAACAACCTGACAACTTTTTATTCCTACGACGAAGCCGAACGGCTCACTTCGATTTCAACGGCTTTAACGCCTTCAACGAATTTAACTTTTCAGTATTCCTACAATCCCGACAACGGACTGGTTGCTTCGGTGAGCAATGCCAATGTCTGTGTAGAATACCAGTACGACATCATGGATCGCATTCAATACATCACATGGAAAGACCTCTGGGGCGGCACCCTTATTGCCTTCGACTATCAGTACAACGCCGCAGGCATGATAACAAATCGCGTTGTTGTAGGCATAGTGCCCTTACCGGGCGTTTCGACTGCCTATCAGTATGACGATCTCGACCGTCTCATTGGTGAAGTTTCTTCTGCGGGCTCCGCTTCTTTGCGCGGGACTTCTTATTTTTACGACGTGGCAGGCAACCGTCTTGCCAAACAGAATTCCGACAGCATGGTCAGTTACACGTTGGACGACGGCAACCGGCAGGCTTCATGGAGTGCAGCTTCGACTAATGACTTCCTTTCTACGCGCATTCTGCGCGTTCAAGGCTATTCCAGTGAAACCATCGGCACAGATAACCGCTGGGGACATCTCTACGTCAGCAACAGCATGGCCGTAACGCCCGACATTAACGGCACTAACTTTTCTATTGATGCCTTTACCGTCGGTTTAGGAACCCAAACCGTTGTTGCAGCCATTCGGGATCAGGCGGGCAACATGGGTTACGCTACGAATCAAATATTCCTAAGCGTCATTACCAATGGAGCGTATCAGTACAACGCCGCCGGATGCGTTACCAACATTACCTACACCGGCTTCGAGCATGTGAAAAATCTTTCATTGGGGTGGAATTCACAGTACCAGTTGATCAATGTAGATGAGGCTTTTGATCTTGTTCAGTATGGTTATAACGTCTCTGGTCGGCGAGTCAGTCGCACCAACGGAACAAATGTTGAGCAGTATGTTTATGACGGCAATCAGGTGGATGCGGATATTGACGCAGAAGGAACCCTCCTACGCTCTTACATTTGGGGGTCGGGAATTGATAATCTGCTTGCACTTACCGTTTACACCAACGGAGCCACCAATACGTATTACGCACTGACCGACCAGCAAGGAACTGTTCATGCCTTGGTCGATGGGGCGGGGACAATCGCTGAGCGGTACGATTACGACGCATGGGGACGAACAACTGTTTTTGATGCAACCGGTACTCAACTGACTGAATCTGCCATCGGGAACCGTTATTGTTTCCAAGGACGAGAAATCGACTGGACGACTGGCTTATATTATTTTCGCGCCCGCTGGTACAATCCTGTGGTTGGAAGATGGCTCTCCAAAGACCCTATTGGTATCAGTGGCGGACTCAACCAATACGTTTTCTGCGCTAATAATCCGGTAAATTTTAGGGATCCTTGGGGGGATTTCGAGTTCTATGGGAATTGGGGCGGACCAAATTGGTCTGGAGGAAGGGATGGGTCATACGAGGATCTTTCCCCCGCTGAAATCGCTGCGAATCCTCCAGTTGATAGTATGGATGAGTTATTTTTCAATCATGACAAAGCATATGCAGAAGCACGGAGTATGAGAAACAAACTGTTATGTGATGCAAAAACGGAGGAAGATAAGAGTGCCGCGAATGATCTTTTTGAGCAGTTACGCCAACACGCCGATGACATCTTGTTCAGGGAATTGGATAAATTACCCCTTGATCCGGCAAAATGGGCGAGACCAGCTTCGGATCCCGGGCGAGCAAGACGAGCACGGTCTCAGGCCAAAATAATATTCAATTTCAGGCGCTATTTCTAATTCGAACAAAAGCAAGAGGATGCCAATGACAACTCATCACATAGATATTGCCGTTTCAATAGCTAATATTTTTTGTTTCACACTCCTCGGACTTATTGGGATGCCAAGGCCGAAACTCGTTATTCTCGGAATTTTGATTCCCATTATAGTCTCCATAGTTATTTATTATGTCCCAGCGCTCGTGCAAGATCGTGATATGAGTGAATACAATTCGTGGGCAGTTTATTTTATTCCGAGATGGGCATTTGTCGGTTTTTTTGCCGCGCTAATAGGTAGTGGTATAGGTGCTTTTACAAAAAAAACCTGTAAATAGGAATGAGTTAAGGCTAATATGTGTTCACTTAGAACTGGACTTTGTCCATCGGGCGGTTTCAACGGTTTGTCGGGGCTTAAACAGAGCAGTTCCATTAAATCCATGCGCATCATCAGCCCGTCTTTGACCCGCCGGGCCATCGTGGTCAAAAACGGGCCAATGAATTTTAGGTGCGATGTGGCGGCATCGCGGTCTTCAGCTTTGCTTCAGTGCCGCCGATTCTCTTGCAGTAGAAACTGAAGTAACCCCAGTTTGATGGACACTCGGTTTAGACTTACTTCATTTCCAGCTTTGCCGGACGGGTCAATAGTGGTTAACTCCGAAACCTATGTTAGCAAAACGAATCATACCTTGTCTGGATGTAACCGGCGGCCGCGTCGTCAAAGGCGTTAAATTCGTCGAACTGCGCGATGCCGGCGATCCGGTAGAATGCGCCAAGGCCTACGAGGCGCAGGGCGCGGACGAACTGACCTTCCTCGACATCACCGCCTCCAGCGACGGGCGCGACACCATGGTTGATATCGTCCGCCGCGTTGCCGAGCAGGTTTTTATGCCGCTCACCGTCGGCGGCGGCATCCGCACGCCCGCCGACGTCCGCCGTATGCTCAACGCCGGAGCCGACAAAGTTTCTTTCAACACCGCTGCTATTAACGATCCGGATATTCTCAACACCTGTTCCGAACAGTTTGGAAGCCAATGCACCGTGCTGGCGATCGACGCGCGGCGTAACGGCGACGGAACCTGGGGCGTATTTACACACGGCGGCCGCAATCCGACCAAGCTCGACGCAATAAAATGGGCCATTGAAGGTACACAGCGCGGTGCCGGAGAAATTCTGCTCACCAGCATGGATGCTGACGGCACGAAGAATGGCTACGACCTCGAACTCACCCGTGCCATTTCCGAAGCGGTCGGCGTACCAGTCATCGCCTCCGGCGGCGCGGGAACGCTCGATCATCTGGTCGAAGCCGTCACCGAAGGCAAAGCCGACGCCGTACTCGCCGCATCTATCTTTCACTTCGGCGAATTCACCATCCGCCAGGTCAAAGAATATATGCACTCCAAAGGCGTGACGGTGCGGTTGTAGCCCTTTTTTAGATTTATTTTCCGACGAGAGCCAGCAGAACCCCGGCGGCGACGGCGGAGCCGATCACACCGGCAACGTTCGGGCCCATGGCGTGCATGAGCAGAAAATTGTACGGGTTGGTTTCTTGGCCGACTTTATTGGAGACGCGTGCAGCCATCGGTACGGCGGAGACGCCAGCGGAGCCGATCAGCGGGTTGACTTTGTCTTTGCTGAATACATTCATCAGTTTAGCCAGCAAAACACCGCCTGCGGTTCCGAGTGCAAAGGCGATCAAGCCAAGCGTTAGAATGCCGAGCGTTTCCGCATTCAGGAATTTTTCAGCGGCCAATTTGGAGCCGACGGAAAGTCCCAGCATGATGGTAACAGTGTTGATAAGGGCATTTTGCGCGGTGTCGGAGAGTCGGTCAACGACCAGGCATTCTTTGAAGAGATTACCAAGCATCAGCAGACCGATCAGCGGGCAGGCGGACGGTAGCAGCAGGATGCAGAGGAGTAGAACCATGATCGGGAAAACAATTTTTTCGGTTTTGCCGACATGGCGGAGCTGTTTCATCTCAATGGCGCGTTCTGCCGGTGTGGTCAGCAGGCGCATGATCGGCGGCTGGATAATCGGCACGAGCGCCATGTAGGAGTAGGCGGCTACGGCAATAGCACCCAGTAGGTTAGGGGAAAGCCGGGTGGTCAGGAAGATAGCCGTCGGTCCGTCTGCGCCGCCGATGATGCCGATGGATGCGGCGTCGGCCAGATTAAAGTCAATCAGTCCGCCAGTCCATTTTGTCAAAGCCAACGCGCCCATTAGAGCCACAAAGATTCCGATCTGTGCAGCGCCGCCGAGCAGGGCGGTTTTCGGATTGGCAATCAGCGGACCGAAATCGGTCATTGCACCGACGCCGAGGAAGATGAGCAGCGGAAAAACACCGGTCTGTACGCCGCAAGTGTAGAAGTAATAAAGTAGGCCGCCCGGTTGTCCAGGAATGCCTGCTTCAGCAATTCCTGCAATTGGAATGTTGGTCAGAATGGAGCCGAACCCGATCGGGATGAGCAGTAACGGCTCGAACCCTTTAGCAATGGCCAGCCAGATCAACAGAAGGCCAACAAGGATCATAACAAACTGTCCCAGCCCCTCGGGTAGCAGGCCTTTGTATTCAACGCCTTTGGCAATAGCTGCATCCAGCGCCGATTGGAGCGTGGTTACATCAACGCCAGCTTTTTTTGCCAGGTCGACATTTTTCTGGGCGCTGTCAAAATGACCTGCATTGGTCTCCGCATCGGCCGTTTGCACACAGGCATTGATGTATTCGGTTTTCTTCTCTTCGGCTGTGCGAGGGTTGATAAACCGGTAAATACCGGTGTCGTGCCAAAGCCTTTTGAATCCGCTGACAATTGAGATTTTTTGTACGTCCGGTTTTTCGGTTGGGATTTCCGTCGCAAAGGTTGTAGCGGAGATCAGTAGAACGGTCAGAACGATCCAGATCGATTGGTTTAAGTTTTTTCGCATGGCGTAAATTCCTTAGTTGATTGAGGCAAGGGCCTGTCCGGCAGTGACCTGATCGCCGATATTTACGGCGATGGAGGATACGGTTCCGGCGATGGACGACTTGATTTCCACTTCCATTTTCATGGCTTCGATGACCAGAAGAATTCCGCCTGAGCTGATATGCTCACCGACCTTGGCATTGATGCGCATGACTTTGCCCGGCATCGGAGCTTTGATGGCAATGGAATCGGCGGATTCCTGAGCTACTTTACTGCCGACAGATGAGGACGGAGTAACGGTGGCGCCGTCTTTAACGGTGATATCGTAGCTCTTGCCGTTGACGGTGGCTTTATCGCCTTTGACTTCAACCGCGTAAGATTGGCCGTTGACTGTGACGGTATATCCGCCAGCCGTGTCTTTTTTAGGCTCTTCCTTTTTCGGTTCCTCTTTCATGCGCACACCGTTGACAACGGCTTTGCCGAGCAGGAAGTCGATCCCTTTCTGGCCGCAGGAGGCGGCGATGAAAACGTTCTCGTCGCTCAGGTCGGTGATTCCGGCATCGGTCAGCTGTTTCTTAATCGTAGCGACGCTCTTTTTCGGGTCGGCATCGTTGATTTCGAGCACCTTCTTGGTGGTGGGTTCCAGCTTGAGCTGTTCGGCGCAGATTTTAACGATTTCAGCATCCGGAGCGACCGGCGTCTTACCGAAGTAGCCGAGAACCATTTTGCCGTAGCCGTCGGCGATTTTTTTCCAAGGACCCATCATGACGTTGTTGAATGCCTGCTGGAAGTAGAACTGCGAAACCGGAGTCACCGATGTGCCGAATCCACCGAGGCGAACCACTTCGCCCATCGCTTTGATGACTTCCGGGTAGCGGTTCATAACACCGTTATCGCGCATCATCTGGGTGTTGGCGGTCAGCGCGCCGCCGGGCATGGGCGAGAAGGGGATGAGCGGTTCGACTTCTTTGGCTTCCGGTGGCAGAAAATAGTCTTTCATACACTCTTTGAAAACCTCTTCGGCTTCGCGCATTTTGTCGATATCGACGTTGAGCGAGAACTCCGAACCGCGCAGGGCGTGCCACATGCTGATCACGTCGGGCTGGCAGGTTCCGCCGGAGGCGGGAGCCATTGAACAGTCAACCTGATCTGCACCCGCGTTGATTGCGGCTAAATAAGTGGCGACGCAGGTTCCGGCGGTATCATGCGAGTGGAAGACGATTTTGGTGCCAGCCGGAAGCATTTTACGGGCGCGTTTGATCGTTTCGTAAACCGTGGCCGGGGTGGCGGTTCCTGAGGCATCCTTGAAACAGACGCTGTTATAGGGAATGCCGGCATCGAGAATTTGCCGTAACGTTTTTTCGTAGAAGTTGGCATCATGTGCGCCTTCGCAACCCGGAGGCAACGCCATCATGGAAACGACGACTTCGTGTTTCAGTCCGGCATCGTGGATGCACTGGCCGGAATAGATCAGGTTGTTGACGTCGTTGAGCGCATCAAAGTTACGGATGGTGGTCATGCCGTGTTTTTTGAAGAGCTGGGCGTGAAGTTTGATGATATCGCTGGACTGTGAGTCGAGGGCGACGACGTTGACACCGCGAGCCAATGTCTGAAGATCGGCATCCGGACCGGCAACCCTACGGAAGGCATCCATCGAGTCGAAAGCATTTTCGTTACAGTAGAAGAACGGTGCCTGAAAACGTGCGCCGCCGCCTGCTTCAAAGTGGGTAATCCCTGCGGCTTTGGTTGCTTCAACGGCCGGCAGAAAATCTTTGGTGAATACGCGGGCACCGTAGACGGACTGGAAGCCGTCGCGGAATGCGGTGATCATGGTTTCGATTTTTTTCATAATTAATATGTTCTTTCTGGATAAATTTATTTGCGGGTACGGGCTTTAACAGCAGCAATGGCGACAGCGATGGGCGTTAAGTCGAGGCCGGCGGCAGGTTGAGGTTCCGGGTTGCGTTCAGCGAGTTTGATGAATAGCTTCGCTGACAGGTTCATAATGCTTACCATCAGTTGCAGGAATGCAAAAACAGTCACCATTCCGATGATTAATAAAACAAAGCCTTCTACCATATTTTTTCCTTTGTCTTTCAGTTTTGAAAAAATTAGCCTGCTTTGTACGTAAATGAAGGATTCAAAGCCAGCAAAACCGGTGCAAAACTTTATATGAAATTCTATCTCCAGTGGTACGCCAGGCTGCCGTCTACCAACACGTTTCTGAAGGAACGGCTGGCGCTGGATGGTCGGTTGCCATCCGGTACGGTAGTCGCTGCGCATGAGCAGACGCAAGGACGGGGGCGCCGTGAGCGTGAGTGGCTTTCTTCGTCCGGCGAAAATCTGACGTTTTCAGTTCTGTTGCGCGGGAAATATAATCCCCGTCATCTGCCGTCCGCTTCCATGGCCGCTGCGGTTGCGGTTGCTGAAATGCTCGAATCAGAGGGTTTGAAGCCTGTCCTGAAATGGCCGAATGACGTGCTGGTAAACGGGAAAAAGATTTGCGGTATTCTTTCTGAAGGAATTATCGGCGGAGTCATCATCGGTATCGGACTGAATGTTAACATGCAGAATGCGGAGCATATTGATCAACCTGCCACATCCATTTTGATGGAAGCGGGGAAGCGCCGTGATGTGGATGAACTGCTTGGGAAGTTGTTGAAGCATCTTTCTGTCCGTCTCGACGAATGGGCGCAGGGCGGATTTTCCAATGTGCGGAAAAGCTGGGAGTCTAAAATTCCAAACATCGGAAAACCCGTTGCAGTGCGTGACGGTACCGCGATTCGTACCGGCACACTCGCAGGATTCGGCGCCGACGGTGAACTTTTGCTACGTGACGAAAACGGCGCTATTCGTTCTGTGTGGGCAGGAGATCTGTTTGTTTAGATGATGAATGATTTGCAATGGCGGCATTATTCCGGTAATACATAACTTAAATAGTCGTATTTATGTAAATCGTAAATAAGGAGTAAATGCATGAAGATAAATATCGATAAAAATCTAGTCAGCCTGATCCCCGAGAGCGCCGAAGAAATTTCTGGAGTGGATCGGCTCTGGCGCTTGTTGATCGACTGTGTAAATGAAACCAGAAAGCTGACCCCGGTTGGTGAGTTTGTGCCGACGAAAAACCATACCGCCACTTTTTATATCGAGGGGCTTGAAACGAAAGCGAAGCGGTCCGAGGCGGCGCAAGTTGTGCATCACAGTGGACGGGTCTGCTGTTTTATTTGCAATAAGTTTATCGATCTCAAGGCGGGAGACAGCATTCCGCTCTGTTGCGGCAGACCCATGGAAGTGATGGACTGACTACATCGCTCGATTGACTGATGCTTGGAAATGATGCCGGGTCGGCG
>CAZTEK010000023.1:0-14616 GCA_964612095.1 uncultured Verrucomicrobiota bacterium | reverse complement strand
TAGCGCTGATTCTTTCTAAAGACGGCAACCCAGAACTTTATATTAAAAATATTCGCAGCGGGAAATTAACCCGCCTGACAAATACTCCACGCGCCGCCGAAGCCAGCCCGGACTGGTCTCCGGATGGCAGTCAACTGGTGTATGCATCCGATCAAGGCGGCACAGGCAGACCCCAGCTCTACATCATCTCTCGCGACGGCGGGACCCCTCGACGCATCAGTAATCGAGGGACAGAAAACGTCGCCCCCGATTGGGGCCCTAACGGCCTGATTGCCTGCGCCAGCCGCTCCGGAGGACAGTATGTAATTGCAGTGATTCAGCCCTCCTCAGGTCAAATGTCCTATCTCGTCAGCGATGGTGCCGATTATGAAGACCCCTCTTGGGCGCCGGATGGTCGCCACATCGTCGCCGCCCGTTCCATAAAATACCAATCATCAATCTACCTCCTTGACACAGTAAGCGACCGTCCGGTAGCTTTACTACAAGGTAGCGGAAGCTGGTATTCGCCTGATTGTTCGCCGTAGTAGAAACCAATTAATAGTGAGGTCTGTTGTTATGAAGAAAAGTGTTCCTTTCGTTTCGGGTATATGTTTGTTGATGGCTGTCTCCACACTTACTGGTTGTAAAAGCCTTTTTCACAAAAAGAATCCTGCTGGCGTTTACGGTGCAGACGGGCTTTATGGTTCCAATGGATCTCTGGCCATGGGCAACCGTTTTACAGGCGGAACAGAACATCCCGGCATGTTTGCTCCGGTTTATTTCGACTATGATAGCGCACAGGTAGCTGACAGCGAACGCTCGAAAATCGATGCCGTTTCACAGAGCCTTAAACAAAATGATGCCTACGCTGTAATTATCGAAGGTAATTGCGACGAACGCGGTAGCAACGAATACAACCTAACCTTAGGCGAACGCCGCGCACAAGCCGTCCGTGCGTATCTAGCGGGTCTCGGAATCGGCGCAGACCGAATTCAAACTAAGAGCTACGGCGAAGAAAAGCCTGTCAACATGGGACACGACGAAGCGGCATGGGCTGCTAACCGTCGCGGCGAATTCGTGCTTTATTACTAGCACATGCCGCGCTTCCCTGAAGCGACCTTTACATGCTGAGTTCCATCTTACAATTCTCACCGATAGCACAGCTGCCCTTGGCTCAAGCCGGGCAGCTGTTGCTTGTAACGGGCATTTCATTTGCAATCATCACGCTGATTAATAGCACCTACCGCTTTCACCGGATGATCCAGCTCAGCGAAGATGCGCTCACTACCATCGAAGACTGCAACGACTTTTTCTTCATTCAAGTCACCCGTTATCTAAGCAAAATAAACCGTACATCCTCCGGCTTCGGTGTTTTCATCATACAGTTCATCACCGAAACACCCTCTAAACGGGGTATACAGGAAGCGCTTCTCACCAAACTTAGGGAAATCAGCCGAAACACGGACGACAAAATCTGCCTGTTTCGCGACGACTGCGTGGCGGCCATCATCGATACCGAAGAAATCAATATACCTGCAGTGGCAGAACGTATATTAATCGACCTGAAAAAAGCCTCAACAACTCTCTTCGGCGTGAGCGCCTTTCGTATCGGCGTCAGTAACTTTCCCATGCATGGCATCAACACACAACAGCTCATCAACTCAGCCACCGATGCCCTCGAAACCATCAATTTTGAAAGCCCGTTCCCATTTTGTATAGCCCCCGCTCCCGCTCCCATTTCAGACGCCCTAAAAAAAGAAGAAACAACTAGAGAAATCGGTGAGCTCAGCCGTGAAGACAAAAACGCGGCTATCGACCCGCTCACCGGTGTACTTAAACCCGCTGCTGTCGGCTCCTACATGCGCAAATATCTAGACGAGATACGCCGCAAAAAAGAACCGGCCGTTCTTTTCTGCGTCGGAATCAACCGTATCGACCAGATCATTCAGCTACACGGCGAAGCGGTAGCCGACGACGTGATCACCGGTGTCAGCAAAGTCCTCAGACGCATCACCCGAGACTGCGACCTCATCGGACGCTTTCACCGCGATGACTTTCTGATTCTAGCCCCGTGCACCCTTCAACAAGGCCAAATGATCGCCACCCGGCTGCGTGAGGCCGTACAAAAAGAAATTTATATTTCCGAAGAAAAACGAATCAAAACGTCCGTCAGCATTGGAATAACCTCACACCCAGAGCAAGGACGCAATCTGCGTAAACTTTTTGGTTGTGCATACCGCGCCCTCGAAATCATTCGCGAATGGAACACCACGGCCTGCTTGGTTTATGACCCCGTGCAACATGCAAAAAAAGAACGAATATGACCCGCACACTAAAACTAGGCGTCAATATTGACCATGTGGCCACACTGCGTCAGGCACGCGGCACCGTCTACCCAGATACACTCGAAGCTGCAAAAATCTGTGCAAAAGCTGGTGCCGTTAGCATCACAGTTCACCTGCGCGAAGACCGCCGCCACATTCAAGATGCCGATATTTATCGGCTCAACAAATTATGTCCACTTCCCATCAACCTCGAAATGGCCAACTCGGAAGAAATTATTCAGATCGCACTTGAAGTCAAACCAGCCGAAGTATGCCTCGTCCCCGAAAAACGACAGGAACTCACCACGGAAGGCGGACTCGATGTCATTGGAAATTTCCAATCATTGGAAAAAACCGTCAAACGACTCCAAGATAACGGATCGGTCGTCAGCCTATTTATTGAACCAGACGAAAAAATCATTGCAGCTTCCGCGAAAACTGGGGCCCGCGTCGTCGAACTGCATACCGGCTCTTTCTGCGATGCAACCGATCAGACAAAAGCTAACATACTCCTAAAAAAACTGATTTCCGGCGCGGAATACGCACGCTCCATTGGCCTGCAAGTCAATGCAGGCCACGGCATCAACCTCAACAATATCGCCGACATCCTTAAAATTCCGCATCTGGATACACTCAACATCGGCCACAGCATCGTTGCCCGCGCCGTCTTCGTCGGTCTCGAAAATGCTATTCGCGAAATGATCCACGCCATGGATCCCGCTTGAGGCACCCAAATCCTAACTTAGAAACTGGACTCACACTTGGGGTCAGGTCAGAATTCTCTGCCATGAAACTTAAGCTGATCAGTTGCGAAATTTTTTACCGCGAAATGTGCGCGGCGGTCTCCGTCAGCCCGCACTTTGTTGATATCACCTTTCTGCCGAAAGGACTGCACGATCTGCCGCCGGGCCAGATGCCGGTGAAAATGCAGGAAGCCATTGACGCCGTTGATGAAACCTATGACGCCATTTTGCTCGGCTACGGACTCTGCAATAACGGATTGGTCGGCGTCCGCGCCCGCACCTGTCCGCTGATCCTGCCGAGAGCACACGACTGCATCACGCTGTTCCTCGGCGGACGTGGCCGCTACCGTGAATACTTCGATACGCATCCCGGTACCTACTTTCTCACCAGCGGCTGGCTCGAACGAGGCGAAACCTCCGGCGATCTGGCCGACCTTTCCGTACAGGCACAGCTCGGCATGAATCTGACGATGGAAGAAATGATCGAACAATACGGCGAAGACAACGCCGAATTCCTCTATGAAACGCTCTGCCAGGGAACCCGTAACTACAACAATTTTGCTTGGATTCCGATGGGCGTCGAGCCGCCGGGCATGGAGCAGGCCGCACGGCAGAAAGCCGATGAGCGCGGCTGGAGTTTTGAAACCGTCCCCGGCGACATGACCCTCATTCGAAAACTGGTCAACGCCGACTGGAACAACGCGGACTTCCTGACCGCCCCGCCCGGCTCTGCCGTCAAAGCCGCCTACGATGGCTCTATCGTCATCTGCAAGTAGGAATTCTCACCACGGAGAACTTATACAAAATTAACTGAACCGAGCGATGGTTTTACGGATGCGGGCAATAGATTTGTCTTTACCAAAAATTGCCAATACCGGCGCGAGGTCGGGGCCGGACTGCTGGCCGGAGACGGCGATACGTAGCGGCGGCATGACGTCGCCAAATTTAAACCCGCCCTGCTCAACGAAGTCGTGCAACGCTTTGTTGACGGTTTCGACGTCAAACTGTTCCAACCCTTGGAGAATTCCGGCAATTTTTTCCAGTGTCTGGAAAACGCCTTCTTTGAGGAGCTTTTTCTCGACGGCTTTTTCGTCGTATTCGTAGCTATCCGTACAGAAAAAAGTCATTGCCGGAATGATGTCCGTACGAATTTTTATACGTTCCTGCATCAGAGCAAAAATTTCAGCGGCATTTTCGCCGATTTCAAGACTGACGGTTCTCAGCTCCTCACGGCACATGGTCGCGAAGTCAACCGGACGCATGGCGCGGATATATTCGCCGTTCATCCAGAGCAGTTTCCGTAAATCCATCTGCGCAGGGGAGGAACGAACGGTGACCAGATCAAACACGTCGATCATTTCCTGCCGAGTCATCACTTCGCGCTCATCGCCGGGCGACCATCCGAGCAACGCAAGGTAGTTAAATAGCGCATCACCAAAAAAACCTTTACTCTGAAAATCGCCGACAAAAGCGTCGCCGTCGCGTTTGGAATAGGGTTTGCCCTGAGCATTGATAATCATCGGCAGGTGGGCAAACTGCGGAACCGGCGCGCCGAGTGCCTTATAGAGCGCAATATGGCGGAAGGTATTTTCAACGTGGTCGTCGCCGCGGATGACGTGGGTAATTTTCTGTTCGATGTCATCAAGAACGTTGGCGAGGTGAAACACCGGCGTGCCGTTCGAGCGGACGATCACGAAGTCGGCCATATCGGCGGCCGGCTTTTTAAGTATTCCTTTAACGAGATCGGTAAATTCAATATCGGTGCCGGGCATTTTAAAAATGATACACTCGCCCTGTCCGGTTCCACCTTTATCCTCTTTGTAGGCATGGCCGGTCGCCAGCAGTTTTTCGGCGGCGGCGATGTGAGCATCCATGCGGGTGGACTGGTAAAGAGGCTCTTCGTCCACGTTGAGGCCGAGCCAGTTCATCGCTTCAAGAAGCGTTTTGATTGCTTCAGGAGTTGAGCGCTCATGGTCGGTGTCTTCGACGCGCAAAAGAAACTGTCCGCCGGTATGACGGGCATAGAGCCAGTTGAAAATGGCGGCACGCATATTACCGATATGTACGTGGCCGGTCGGACTGGGAGCAAAACGGGTTCGAATAGTCATGTGGTTAGTTATTGGATATTAGTTATTGGTAAGACAAGGAGAATGTACCGATCATTCAAAAAAATAACCAACAACAAATAACTAAGCCGGAAAACCTTTTTTATTTCCCGTACATGTCATAAATGGACTGTCTAACGGGACAGGTGCAGAAAAAATTGTCTCCAAAAGGAAATTTATAAGCACAAGGCTCCTGATCGTGGCAAATAAACCTCTTTGGACCCACTAACTGAGCCTGTGGCTCAGAATAATCACCTGCCAGGCAACGATGTCCTCGAGTGCATCGATCGGCAAGCTTGAGAATCTCACTGGCAATTTGGAATTCCATTGGGTTCAATTTAAACTTAATGTCGAGTCCTTGCAACAAATGGAGAAAGATTTTATGAGACCGCATCATGTCCGCGAAGTGCTATTCACCAGAGAGCAAATTCAACAACGAGTCCGCACCATGATTGATGAAATTGCCGGAGGCTGTAAGGCTGAAAATCTGGTGATGCTGGGTATTTTGCGCGGCAGTTTTATCTTTCTGGCCGACCTTGTACGCGGCTTTGCAGAACACGATCTACACCCGCGAATTGACTTCATAACTCTCTCAAGTTACGGAAGTAACACCGAATCAAGTGGAACGGTTCGGATCACCCACGACACCGACGAAGACCTGCGCGGGGCAGACGTGGTAATTGTGGATGATATTTTAGATAGCGGTCGCACGCTGGCTTTTGCCAAGGATCTGTTCCTGAAACGCGGGGTTCGCTCTGTGCGCACCTGTGTCCTGTTGGATAAAAAAGCCAACCGCGCAGTCGAAATGGAAGCCGATTATACGGGATTCCTGATCGACGATATCTTTGTAGTCGGCTACGGCCTCGACTACGACAAACGCTATCGAGAACTGCCTTATATCGCGAAAGTGACGTTTGAGAATGGAAAAATGGAATAATGGAACATTGAGACTGGGAAATCTTATCGACACCAACCTTCCAATATTCCACCGTTCCAGTATTCCGATCTTCACTCCACCAGATCGATCATCTGACTGATCGTATCGTCACCACCACGCTGTTCTTCCACTTCATTTGCTGGCGAACGTGATGGTTGTTGCTGTTGTGGGTTATTGCTACGGTTTGGTCGCGGTCCGCGGTCACGGTCACGTCCGCGGTCACGGTCACGGTCGCGCCGATTATTCTGTGGGCGATTGTTGTTTCCACCGTTGTTTTCGCTTTGCTCAACGCCGTCGTCCAGTAGCTTACGAAACGTTGAAACACGTAACGTAGCTTTCCCCGTGCGAAGGACGCGATTTTCTAGCGCGACTTCTTCCGTCACCAACACACCGGCGGAGCCAGCCTGGCTAAGTGCTTTGCACAGTTCTTTATTCAACGTTTCTTCCGACTTGGTGTAACGCACGCGGACATGGTCGAACACCTTGTTATGCGGTGCTTTATCAAGCGGCTCACCAACCAGTACGGCGGTAACGTTGAGTTTTTCACGCTGCACGAAGCGAGACAATGCGCGCAGGAGTTGGATTTGTTGACGCGGCGCAACGCGCCCGCGCATACCTTTGGTTCTGAGTACGGCGGCCGTATCGACCACCAGTACGCTTTTAGCTGTTCCGAAGAGCCCCATGGTTCTTCCTTTCTCTGTTCAGGTTACTGCGGCACCGTTTCAATCAGACAACAGAATGGACTGGCGACGCGTTTCGTAAAGCGGGGAAAGCTACCGGAGCTAGGCCTCCGGAGCAAGCCCGGATTCACGACCGTTTTTGCATTCCGGCAGAGATTGTATTGAACCGTGACTCCCGCTAGCATGTCGGCCTATAAAAATCCGGAGTCTTATGAAAAAACAACTTTTGACCGCCCTGCTCGTCTTAAGCGCTGGTTTAGCCATTGCGCAACTTGATCTTTCGGCAGAATTAATTGCACGCAAAGCACTTATATCATCCGTTGGCTCAGATATTAAATATCAAGATGCGGATATGCTGATGGTCGATGATCAAACCCGCATTCGATACGAAACGGATGGTACCTACCGCTATATCACCGACGTAGCCTTTAAAATCCTCACCGAAAAAGGACGCCAGGAAAAATCGAGCATTGTAATCGGTTACAATACGACTTATGGCACCATGAGGTTTGTACGCGCGGAGGTCAGCAAACCGGACGGACGCGTCATTGCGGTTAATCTTGTGGCTCAAAGCCGCGAATCGATTAATCAAGGGCAGATGGAAGCCAATATTTACGACCCAAACCAAAAAACAATCCAATTGACTGTGCCCGACCTCCAAATCGGCGATATCCTCCGTTACACCATTGCCAGCGAACAGACCAAAACTGTTGTTCCCAACACATGGGGCGACCTTTTTACGTTTGAAGAGACCTTCCCGATCCTCCATGCCATGTATGAGATCGACGCCCCAGCTGCGCTACCGCTGGCGCGTATCGAACTCAAGGATGCGATTCCAGGCACCATCACCTTCCGAACGGAAAAAACCGGCGACCGCATTCACTACATCTGGGAAGTGAACAATGTGCCGCGCATGTTTGCAGAACCAAAAATGCCCGAAAGCTACACCGTCGTGCAGCGATTACTGGCTAGCACGGTCCCCGACTGGGAAACACTTTCAAAATGGTACTGGAAACTCTCCACGCCCCGCCTCAATAACGTCAATCCGGCCATGAAAGAAAAAGTTCGCGAACTGACGGAAGGGGTCACGGACCGGCAGAAAAAAATCGAAGCCATCTTCCGTTTTGTTTCACAGGATATACGCTACATGGGCCTGACCATCGAAGACGAAGCCCCCGGCTATGAGCCGCACGATGTTTCACTGACCTTCGATAATCGCTATGGTGTCTGCCGCGACAAAGCCGCTCTGCTCGTTTCTATGCTCCGCCTCGCTGGATTCGATGCCTGCCCTGTTCTGATTTATGTCGGCCCAAAAAAAGACCCAGAAGTTCCGCAACCTTGGTTCAATCACGCCATCACGGGCATACGTAACGAAGATGGAAGCTGGCAGTTGATGGATGCCACCAATGAAAATACCCGCGATCTACTCCCCGCATACCTCTCCGACCGTAGCTATCTCGTTGCCAGCCCCGAAGGCGAAACGTTGCACACCTCACCAGTCGTCCCGCCCGAAAAAAATCTACTCACCATAGATATCGATGCCGCACTTAACGAAGCCCGCCTCGTCACAGCAACGGCGGTACTCTCATTTAACGGGATCAACGACACCTCATACCGCGGACGCCTCGCGGCACTCAAACCTGAACAACGCGCACCGTATTTTGAAGAACGTCTGAAACAGGCCGTCGGCGCGGCGCGACTCACTCGTCTCGAAATCTATCCCGAAAATGTGCGTGACACCTCCGTGCCGCTCTCCGTCACGTTGGGGTTTGAAATTGAAAATGCACTAGCCGCCGGACCCGATACCGCATTGATGCAGGTACCGACGCTCATTAACCATTTCGGACTCTTCGGGCGCGTGCTAGGCGATGGCATCGGGCTGGAAAAACGCCGCTATCCGCTCAACACCGGATTCACCTGCGGAATCGCCGAAACCGTCCGACTTGATCTCAGCCGAAGCGGATTACAGGCCACGGTACTACCCGAATACGAAACCGTCGATACACCCGAACTAACCATCAGCCGTACGATGGTCGCCACCAACGAACTGCTCGTTAGCCGCGCTAACATTATGCTCCGCACGGTTGAATTCGACCCTGCTCAATACCTAACCTTAAAACAGAATCTTAAAACCGCTGAGCGCAATGCCCGCAAGCGGGTCATTCTTGAACGCAAGGGCTTTCCATCCGAAGCGGACATCGCCACGCTCAGCGAAACCGTTCAGTATACGCTCTACAATTCCAACCAGTGGAAAGAAGACCGTACGGTCAAACAGCAGGTGCTCACCTATGCAGGAAAGAAGCAGGCCTCCGATCTAAAATTCACATATAATCCTGCGGTACAAAACACGGAGCTTGTCAGCGCTACCGTCACCGCACCGGACGGGAAAATGAAATACATCGATTCCAAAACAGAAATTAATGTTATGGATGCCAAATGGTCCGGCGAAGCACCGCGCTATCCGGCAGAAAAAATTATGGTAGCCAGTCTGCCCGGTGTCGAGGTCGGCAGCATCATCGAATACCGCATTATCAGCATTCACCGCAATCTACCCTTTTTCTCTGCTGCGGAATATTTTTCCGATATCAACCCATTGGTTAGCAAAACCGTCCGTATTGAAATCCCCTTCAAACTAGATATGAAAATGAACAGCCCCGACCCGCGCGCCGTACGACAGGTCAACCGAAGCGGCAACGGAACGGTCATTTATGAATGGTCGTCGCAGAACCAAAATATGATCAAAAAAGAAGAGCGGCTGCCACCTGATTGGACTTTTAGACCAACACTTCTGCTTTCCTGCGGAAATCAAATGGCCTACGCAACGATCGTTGAAAAATCATTAATCGCCGCGACCAAAAAAAATAAAACCTCTATCATAAAAGCCCACGTTCTAACCAAAGGCATCAAAACTCGAACCGATAAAATCATCGCCCTGCGCAATTTCGTTGACCGCACGATCCGCGAAGCCGGACCAAACTTTTCCGCCCTGCCACTCTCCGCCATCACCCCAGCCGATCAAGTACTGGCCGAAGGCTACGGCAACACCACCGATCGCGCCGTTCTGCTCTACGCCCTGCTCGACGCTGCGGGGCTCAAGCCACGCTTCATTCTCACCTCTGATTTACCGCGTGCCGAAGGATCCAACATCCCAATGACAACCGTTCTGCAACGAAACGTCTTCAACACCATCCTTGTTGCCGTTAACGGTGATAAAAAAGAAATCATTTATCTGGGCGACAGCGGCCAATACGCCAAACTCGGCACATTAGCCCACGCTGGCCGGCCCGCCATTGATCTAGGAACCGGTAAACTCGAAATTCCGCAGGCTACATTTACCGATACAATCGAAACCGCCCTTTCAATGAATCTTGCCGAAACCGGCAATGCTACATTGATGAAATATATATATTTTTCAGGAACTGAGTTCGAAAAATTCAACGAGCAGTTTACCCAATTTACACCAGAAGAACGGCGGAGAGCTCATCAGGAACTACTCAGTCATGTTTCGCAATCCGCCGAAGCATCCGGCGAGCTTCAAACCTCATTCACCCATCCCGGCAAACTGCAATTCTCCGCCAACCTGCCCGCTTTTGCTACACGCGATGGAAATCAGATGTATTTCAACTTACCCGAAGGACTTGGCAACTTGCTTAATCTTCAAGCCAGCCGTCGTGAAAGTCCATTTTATATAGAAAAACCAATTCGTAGTGCCTTCCGATATGAAATCACGCTACCCAAAGGCTGGGAGCCAACGCTTCTTCCAGAATCGTTCCTCACCGTACTACCTGCGGGTGCTGGTTTTGTCGAAGTGAGGGTTTCAATAGAAACTGGAAAAATCATTATTACACAACAGGCGCAGATCAATGCCGCTATCATCCCGCCCAGCGACTACGACAAACTGCTAGAGCTCAATAACCGCCTGACAGAACCTTCCGCCCGCGCCATTCTTTTACGCAAGCGATGAACGCGGTCTATGACTTCCGTGGGCCGTCAATACGGTTGATGATGGAACGAATGACGGTTAGGTAAAGTTCGTCTTTGAGGACAAGGTCTTCGACCCCTGCATCAATGCTGGGATTGTCGTTAACTTCAATCACGACAACTTTATCCCCAATCTGCTTGAGGTCCACACCGTAAAAGCCATCGCCAATTAAATTGGCCGCTTTGAGCGCGGTCTGCACCACGGCAAGCGGTGCATCTTCGACCCGCAAGGTCTCGCTACGTCCAAAGCGATGATCCCCGACTGACTCGCCGTCCCAGTTACAAATCTGCCAATGGCCCTGTGCCATGTAATATTTGCAAACGTAGAGAGCCTTGCGGTCGAGAATACCAACGCGCCAGTCAAAGTCAGAAGCCATGAACTCTTGCGCGATAATCAGGTCAGACTTTTCGAAAAGCTTATCCAGCTTTTCACGAAAATCCGCTTCGTTCTCCGCTTTAACCACGCCCTTTGAAAAAGCGCTGTCAGGCTGTTTAAGCACACAGGGGAAGGTGACGCCCAAACTCGCCGGACTGCTCTTCAGAGATTCTTTCTGAAGAATAACGGTGCGCGGAGCGGGCAACTTAGCCTGTGCGAGCCGTTCAGCAAGATACACTTTATTAGCACAGCGCATGATCGACCACGGGTCGTCGATCACGACCAGCCCTTCGGCATGGGCTTTGCGCGCAAACCGATAGGTATGGTGATTTACCGAGGTGGTCTCGCGAATGAAAAGTGCATCAAATTCGCTGAGACGGCTGTAGTCCTCTCGGGTGATGAATTCCGTGTAAACATTGAGTTCGTCAGCGGCCTCTTCGAATTTTTTAAGTGCCCTCCTGCAGGAGGGAGCGCTTCTTTCATCGGGATTTACAAGAATGGCCAAATCATAGGCGTACTGCTGAATTCGCGTATCATGAAACCGTTTGCGTGAAAAATAATTACGGGCAAATTCAGCGATATGCGTCTGATCAATTTCTGGAATCTGACCCAGTGAGAGCGGCGTGATCTGCTGAATCAACCACTTTTTGGCAAACTCAAAGCTGACTTTAAGCAACGGAGCTTGGAAAAGATTGTAGAGCGAGCGGCCCACATAGCGATGTTCAGGCGATACCGTCTGGCCAAAGTAAATGTAGAGCGTGAATTCCTTTTCCGTCACTTTAGCGAACGTCTTCTGAATCAATTCGTCGATATCTTCCGCAATGGTGCGAATGATGGTCTGCGAGCGAAAGTCCTGCATGGTGGTGACGCTGGGGATAGCGCGGTGGTCACGAGCGGCGGCTAACAGAGAAACATAGTAACCGACCGACTGATAGCGGTAGGAGCGGCAAAGATTGAAAACGCGTGCGTTTTTCATCTCCGCATAACGACTTTCGGTCAAATACGCCTTAGCGGAAACCACTTCAACTTCTTCGATGTCAAAGGTCCAATGTGCTGGATTGTTAAGAATAATCAGGTTACGAACGGCCACGCACGCGCCCTCCTTTAAGCGCTGGGTTCAGGGGTAGCCGCATGCGTACGGCATGGGCTCCCGGCGAATGATAATCATTTAATATCTTTTTGATCTGGAAACCAAATTTTTCATACCAGCCAGTAAGCCTACGGTCGTGCTGATCCGCTTCGAGAGTCACTGCCGTGTAACCCGTACGCCGTGCCAATGTTAAAGCGTGCTCCATCATCTGTCGCCCAGCGCCGCAACCTCGGAACTTAGCTAATACCGCAATGGAAAAGATGCGCATAGAGCAGGTATGATGGTAAAGGATCATTGCTCCAGCAATTTCACCCCGGCTGGCGACGGCCACCCAGACGCTCTGGAACTCACTTTTCAAGCTGCGGCGCAAAGCACGCAGATTGCTGCGCCGATCAGCAGAAAAACATTTTTTTTCTATAACCTCAATCGCCGGAATATCTTCCAGTGTAGCGGCACGGATATGGGTGGTACTCATTCGCCTTTCATGAATTTTTCGAATGGCTTACTACCACCGTTTGAAACAGCACACCAGCAGGAATCACCAAGAAAATATTTTTTTATTTTCCAAAAATTCCAGCTCGGCAGCTCCACCACGGAAGAATAGCCTGTGCGAGTCAAAAGAAGCTCAACCCATCGGAGATGACTCATGAATAAACAGTTCTTGCGAATCGTTCTCGGTATATTGCCCTGTTCCATTAGTTTAGCTGGCCTACTCCCTTTCAGCGGCCCCGACCTCTGGCTAACAAAAAAAGGTCAAATTCTGTTTGCAGAAAAATTTTCTAACCCCATCATCAACACTAACTGGACCGTGGCCAAAGGCACTTGGAAGATTGAAGATGGCGTACTCACCGGTAGTGAGTTGGCATCCGATCACCACGCCGCCAGCATTCGCGCCAATATTCCCTTTACGAACGCCATCCTACAATTTGACTTCCGACTCGACGGTAGCGACGGCTTTTCACTGAGTGTCAATGAAGCTAAAGGTCATCATTCCCGCATCATGATTACACCAGACGGCATAACCCTTGCAAAGGATCGTGACAAAAAAGATGCAAAATCCATGACGCTTCCTCTGGCGCGGCAAAACATCACCTTTAAGACCGGCATTTGGCACACAATAATTGTGGAATACTGCGGCAATGACCTGCTGGCGCATATAAACAAACAAACTTTCGTTCTCGGAACGCACGAACAGATGGGCGCACCGAAGATCAGCTTCGGATTCCCAGTCCGTGGTGAATCCGCATCCTTCGACAACATCACCGTCTGGGCGGCGACCCCGGCCGAGGATGCCGCCGACGTAAAGGCGAAACTGCTTGCACAGCAGACCGAGCGCAAGGACAGCTCATCCGACCCTCGCGTCGTCTATATGGAAGCCGAAACCCTGTTACGCAATGAACTGATGAAATCCGATCCGGCATTCAACAAACTGCTCGACGAACGAATTGCCATCGACAATGTGATGCACAAGCGCTGGCCCAAAGCCTTCCTAACTAATGAAGCGGCACAAGCCTTTAGGAAAAATCTTCTAGCTGACGACGCAGAATTTAAAGCGTTGAATACCCAGCTAGCAAAAGCGCGCAAGGCGGAATTGGACTATCTCCTGAAGAAAAGTCCGGAACTCGCCAAGCTACGCGAAGCCATACCAAAACCCCAACCAGTAAAATAAAAAAGCCCTACAGGACTTCCTGCAGGACTCTTGCTATATGCTTCAATAGCTAAAGCTTATTTCTTTTTGCCTTTAGAACCTTTTTTGCCGGCGGGCGTCATTTCATCCGCAGTCAGAACGCCGTCACCATTTTTGTCCTGCGTAGCAAAAGCGGTTTCCGCCTTAGCCGCGTCAAAAGCTATTCCGGCAGCTTCTGCCTTTTTCTTTTGTGTCTCAATAAACGCCGATTTTGTTATTGAGCTGGCACCAGCAATATCCTTTTTGCCTTTACCCTTTTCCTTTGCCTGAACTCCAGCAACCATCATCAGCACAACGGACAGCACGAACCATTTCTTCACAAGCGCCTCCTTTTAACAGCACCTTTCCGAAAAACTGGCTCCCCGAACGGGGAACAATTGCAGTTCAACCGGAAAATCAGGTGATCAGCTAATACAACGCACCCGAATCAAATAAATTGCATGGCCACAAAAAAAGAGGTTCCAACCATTGGAACCCCTCTTCGAACCTTTTTGAATCGGCGTCACTTCTTTTGCATGGCCGCACGAACACGCAGCCGTAGCGCGTTGAGTTTGATAAATCCGGTGGCATCCGTCTGATCATAACCGCCTGCTTCATCAAAACTGACCACCTTCGAATCGTAGAGCGAGTACGGCGAACGGCGGCCGCAAATATGGACTCCGCCCTTGAATAGCTTCACTCGGACATCGCCGGTAACCATTTTCTGGCTTTCCA
>CAZTEK010000022.1:0-14879 GCA_964612095.1 uncultured Verrucomicrobiota bacterium | reverse complement strand
ATTCTGGCATGGAACACTCCGCTCCCCGATGCGGCATTTAAACTTACAATCTACCGTTCGTCCCGGTTCAACTGCTTGCCCTTGCGCGGATGTGTGTTACTTTTTACCTGTTCCATGCCGATGTTCCTTTCCTTTGTTGTGATGAATGAAGAAAGGTTCATTCTGGCATGGGACACTCCGTTTCCCGATGCGGCATTTAAACTTACAATCTACCGAAGGGGTTTTCTTTGTAAACTTAAGTGTACAAATCTGAACATATTTACTATTCTCCGCTGGACATTTTTGAACACCCTGTATTTTACAGACTGGAGATCAAGTGGATATACAACCGCGGGTAGTCGTTACAGGAATGGGCGTAGTTTCTCCTTGTGGCATCGGTCTCGAGGCTTTTTGGGATTCGTTGATCAATTGTAAGAGCGGTATAGGGCCCATCACTCTTTTTGATGTGACGAATTATCCGTTAAAAATTGCTGGGGAAGTCCGGGATTTTGATTTGCGAGAGTATGTTGAAAGTTGTAAGCCCAATCGACTGGGTCGTCAGACGCAATTTGGGTTAGTTGCGTGTAAAATGGCTGTAGAGGATGCGGGTTTAACTAAAGAATCCTTAAAAGGGAGAGAGATTCTTCACCTTGTGGTCGGAATATGCAGTGCTGCCGCTGATATTATTGAATCTGCAAAAGAGATTATTATGACGCGCGGAGCCGACCGGGTTCGCCCTTATATGGTGGGAGCGTGCCAGCCTCATGCTATTAGTGCCGCCATGGTCCAACAGCTTGATGTGCAGACTTCTGTGACTACAATTTCTTCGGCTTGCCCGTCGGGATTAGATGCTGTTGCATTAGCTGCAAAAATGATAAAAGAGGGGAGAACCGATTTGATTGTTGTTGGTGCCGCAGATTCTCCTTTAAGTAATACGGGTGTTGCAGGGTTTGCTGCGGCGGGAATACCCTCTTTATCCCAAGATTTTCCTCCAGAAGAAGTGAGTCGGCCATTTGATGCTAAACGGAGCGGAGTGGTGTTGTCCGAAGGTGCTGGATTTTTAGTATTGGAACGATTGGATTCTGCTTTGGCTCGTGGTGCAACGCCATATATGGAAATTCTTGGTGGCGCAACAGTTACTGATACTCCAAAAACAACGGGTATGGAGGGATTATTTCATTCGATGAATATGGCTATAGCGAATGCTGGAATTTATTCCGATCAGATCGACTATATTTGTGCGAATGCTTGCAGTGATATTGGGGGTGACCGAATTGAAGTTGAAAGTGTGAAGAAATTGTTTGGTGGGCGTGCTTATCAAATACCGATTAGTTCGATTCGTGGTGTCACAGGGCATGCGTTAGCTGCTGCGGGTATGTTTCAAGTCATTTCTTGTGCGTTAATGATGAAATATCAGACAATCGTTCCAACCGCCAACCTAAAAAACCCAGATCCTCAATGTGATTTAGACCATGTTCCGCAGGAATATCGGAGCGCTAAAATTATTTTTGCGATGGCTAATGGCCATGGAATGGGTGGAGAGAATAGTACCCTTATAATGAAGAGTATATCGTGAATCTTTTTCAAATTGTCATTTTATTCGGGTTGTTAGGAAATACGGCGTTGGGTCTTTTTGTTTTATTTTCCAATCCGAAACGTTCTGCTAATGTTAGTTTTTTTGTCCTTACGTTTTTGATGATGCTATGGATGGGCGCAATGTATTTTTGCTCTTTCAAGCATTCTGAACTTATTCTGTTATTTTGGATTCGTCAAACCTCCGCGTTTGCTGGGTTGATTCCCATTGGTGTTTTTATACTTCAACTCGCTATTGAGCGCCCGGAGATCACAGGGTCTCGGATGTTATATGAATTACGTTACTGGCTGTTGGCTTGTTTATCGATAGTGGTGTTGTGTCATACATCTATTTTTGTTCTGTCGGCCAGAAATCCAAGCGAAATTGAATTAGTTCCGCCTACAGAATACGGGTGGGGTTTTTGGATATACATGACATTTTTTGTCGTTGCCATTATCACGTTTTCTGTTGGTTTTTGGAAGGCAGTAAATAGCCGAGAAGGGGCCAAAAGATCCGAAATTCAGTTTTTACAGATAGGGTGTATAACAAGTTTTATTATCGGGGTTTTTCTGATTGCATCCGCTGAGATATCTGGAAGTCAGGAAATCAGTCTTTTTGTTCCGCTCTCGGTCCTTGCTTTAGATGGTTTTGTCGCTTATGGAATTGCAACTCGGCGTATTTTAGCTGTGTCGGCAGTGTTACAGCGCGTAGTGGCGTATGTTTTGATGTTTTGTTACTTGATCGGATTATACAGTTTGTCTGTATGGCTGGGACGACATGTATTTTACTGGTTTTTTACGGATCCGTTTTATGCGGCTCACCTGCTGGCCGCATTAGTCGTAGCCTTTTCGGTATCACCATCTTATGGCTGGATGCAGGCGTTTGCTCATCGTCTTTTTCCTTATGCGACTTCGGTTAATGTAGATGAGGTGTTGAAGAAAGCCGGCCATATTTTTCAGGAAGTTTCTACGGAAGACAATTTAACGGCCCTTTTTTCAGATCTGATTATAGAAACGTTTGGTGCGACGCGGCTTGTTCTGTTGCAACCGGATAAAGATGGAATCTATTATCAGTACCATGTTGCGCCAGAATGTGGAGACAAAGTGTCTATAGGTAAAGAGAGTCCTCTCGTTGGGTTGTTGAGTCGGGACCATGAGCCGTTTACAATAGATATGCTTCAACGGATGCGCTCTTCGCCACTGATTGAAGGCGCTCGTGAGGAATTAGATTCTTTGGGCGCGGCGGTCATCCTTGGGAGTTTCATGCGGAAGGAAATGAAGGCGATTCTTCTCCTCTCTCAAAAGAAATCCGGACGTATTTACGATCTCCAAGATCAACGGGCACTACAGCTTATTTGTGATCAGTTTGCAGTGGCGCTGGAAAATGCCAATCTCTACACGGCTATCCAAAACGGGAAAATCTATAATGAAATTCTGCTCGATTCACTTACCAGTGGCATCATCGCTGTAAATGCGGATCGTGTGGTGACGGTGTTTAATCAGTGCGCACAGGTACAGATCGGGCTTCCTGAATCTGCGGTGATTGATAAAGAGATGGATGTATTGCCGCCAGCTTTGGTTGAATGTCTGGAGGCTATACTAAAGACGCAAGCTGGATTTCGCGACAAAGACATTTGTATCCAGCTTGGGGATGAAGATATTCCTGTTCGCGTTAGTGGAGCCATTTTTCATGGGTATACTGGCAATATGCTAGGAGCTTTACTGGCATTTAACGATATGACGTTGCTCAAGAAAATGGAAGAGCAGCTCCGTCGTACCGACCGGCTTTCAAGCATAGGGACTCTTTCTGCCGGAATGGCGCATGAAATCAAAAATCCTCTCGTAACCATCAAGACGTTCACTCAGCTTTTGCCTCAGCAATACAGCGATACGGAGTTCCGCCATACCTTTTTTGATCTGGTCGGACAGGAAGTGAAGCGCATCGATACGATCGTTAATCGTCTACTTAATTTTGCCCGCCCAGCCAAAGCAAAGCTCAAACCTGTTTCGTTGCATGATGTCATTGAAAATTCATTACGTTTGGCCGAACAGCAGTTTGCTCAGCATGGGATATCTTTAGATCGGCATTTGGACGCAACGCGTCATTTGGTCGAGGCAGATGCAGAGCAATTAAATCAGACCTTTGTTAACTTTTTCCTGAATGCTATTCATGCAATGAAAAAGGGCGGCAGGCTGACTGTGCGTACGACGATCGTAAAATTTTCACCGGACATTCCTCAGGCCGGGGCATTGCCGAATGTTGACCGCATTCAGGTCGATGTTCAGGATACCGGTTGCGGCATTGCGCCTGAGGATATGAGCAAAATATTCGATCCGTTTTTCACCACCAAAGAGGATGGCGTCGGCCTTGGTCTTTCGGTTTCACACGGGATCATTCAAGAGCATAACGGTACAATTGATGTAGAAAGCGAAAAAGGAAAAGGAACTGTTTTTCATGTGCAGTTCCCTCTGTTAGCCCCGCAGGAGAAAAAAGACGAATGAGTGCACTGCCTGTTAGCATTATATATACGCAGGATGGCGTACTGCTCCAACGTATACGCGGTTATCTTCACTCGCGTTCGGCTGTACGTCATGTTAGCGATCCGTCTGAAATTGAGATGCTTTTGCGTCAACATCACGACACGCTTCTTTTTGTCGATCTGCGTGCCGTAGACTGTATGGTCGTTCTCCCCGAGCTGATTAAAGAGTTTCCAGATATGGTTATCATTGCACTGGGTGCGGCTCGATCAGATCCCGGATTGAGAGCTGTTTCAGTTGGCATTTATGCTCTCGAATCGGGCGAAGTTGACCGCTTGCGGCTGCAAACTCTGTTTGATCAGGCTCAGGCGCACTTGCGGCTCCAACAGGAAAACCGTGTATTGAAAGAAACCCTTCACCGGCCGGCAGCGCCGGTCGCGGCCTCGCGCGAAAATATTGCTCCGTCACTTTATCATTTTTCCAGTGCATTCCGTCGGTTCGATAACATCGGTATTATGCTCGAAAGTATTGTTGAAGGGGTTGCCAGTTGTGCCCGCGTGTCTCGTGTCGCTGTATTTTCTATTACTCCCGCCGAAATGTATCGTTTTCGTGCCGGTATAAAATGCATGGAAGATACCCGCACACTTGAATTTAAGAAAACACATCCATTTGTTCAGTGGCTTCAAATTCACGCGCACAGCATTTCGCGTTCTATGTTGCGCCATATTGAAACCATGGAAGAGCGTTTGCTGCTCGAAAAAACGCTCGATCTGGCTGGCGCGGAAGCCATCTTGCCGCTTTTCGGTCGTGAACGACTTATCGGCTGGCTCTGTATTGGGAGATCTTCTTCTGGTGCACCATTTGAGCAACGTGATATTGAAGAACTTACACTCCTCGCAGAGCATGTTTCTGTGACCATTGAAAATTCGTTACTGCACGAAAGTATTGCCATTCAGAAAGCGCTCGCCGAAAACCTGTTGCAGGCCATACCCGTTGGCATTATCGCTACGGGGTCTGATGGAGCTGTTCGCTGGTTTAACAGCGGGGCTGAAACGCTGCTTAATGTAGTTGCAACCGAGATCATTGGTCGTCCGATCGAGAGACTTTCGAGCTATATTGCTTCATTGCTCAATCGTTGTATGGCGGGCGAAAAAGCGGTCGGCCCTGTTGAATGGACCGAGCCGCGAACCCGGCGTGGACTTTCCATTCAGATTCGGCGCCTTCAACAAAACGGACAGTGCATGGGTGCCATGGCGGTACTTAATGATCTTACCGAAGAACGGATTCTGCGCGAAAAGCAGAACAATCTCGAACGCGCCAGCTTCTGGAATGAATTGGCCACCGCTATTTCGCACGAAGTGCGTAATCCCCTAGTTGCCATTAGCACTTTTTCCCAGCTATTGCCTGAGCGCTACGCCGATGAAGAATTCCGCACCCAATTTCGTGATCTCACTACGCAAGAAGTTGCTCGCCTCAACGGCATGATTGATCAGCTTGATGAATATGCCAATCCATCCAAACTCGAGTTTGCTCCGGTAAACGCAGGCGAGTTGCTTGAGACTGCGCTTTGCAAAGTTCGCTCCAGTAATGTTGCCGTGCACGAGGTGCGTGTTGAAGTGGAATCCGGACTTCCGTCTATTGAAGGGGATATCGACGTTCTTGCTGATTCTATTGCCCGTCTTCTTTACAATACCTTTGCTGCCGTCGAAGGAATTTCGCAGCCATGTATAGTGCTTAAAGCCTTTGCAGGTAAAATCGGCACGGGCCGCCCCGCCGTCATCATTGAAGTGCGTGATAACGGCACCGGCATTCCTGTTGAATTGCGAGAAAAGGTGTTTTCGCCTTTCTGCACCACCAAAGCGCGTGGGGTAGGGTTGGGTCTGCCTATCGTCCGTCGCACGATGATCGATCACGGCGGACTCGTCACTTTTGAGAGCGGTGAAACTGGTACGGTCGTCCGCCTTTCACTTCCTGCGCTTGATAATGGGGAAGGATTTTCTGTATGAAAAAACTGCTCATTGTAGACGATGATCCGCAGTTACTCGAATCCCTGCGTATTGTTTTTGAAGTAATTTACGACGTCAGCATTTCACTTTCTGCCGAAGAGGCTGCTGTTTTGTTGGAGCAGCAGGAAGTCGATGTGATGCTTCTCGATGTCATTCTGTCTGGTGTAAATGGGGTCGAATTTTTACGCATGGTGCGTGAAAGCCATCCTCATCTGCCAGTGGTCATGATCAGCGGCGTATCTTCTATTCGGCCTGTCATGACGGCGCTAGAGCTCGGAGCGTCCGATTACATCCGTAAACCGTTCGATATTGACGAGTTACGCCTTGTTGTTGCTCGGGCCTTGCAGGTGAGTGACCTGAGGCGGCAGGTAGCCGGATTGGAGAAGGAATTGACTCGCCGTCCCTTTGTGGCTGAGCCTGATGGGCGGCCTATGAAGGAAATCATTGATGATTTTGAGCGTACTATTATTCAGAAGGCCTTGCACCATGCGGGTGGCATTCAGACTCGCGCTGCACAGGCCCTCGGGACCACTCGCCGTATCTTGCGGTACCGGATTGAAAAACTAAAAATAAGCTCTGAAAACTGATAGTTTGGCGTTAAAAATCCCTTTTCTTTTATGCCGTTGTGTGCATAATCCGCCGCTTAAATTTCCCAAGGAGTGAGAGCATGTACGACGTATCTGAATTGAAAAAGGGACTGAAAATAGAACTCGAGGGACAGCCGTGCCTCATCACTGACTTTCAGTTTTCAAAACCGGGCAAAGGGCAGGCTATCTACCGTTGCAAACTAAAAAACCTTTCCACCGGCAGTACCTTTGAAAAAAGCTATCGCTCTGGCGATAAAGTGGACCGCGCACAGCTCGAATCTCGCAAATTCACTTTTTCCTACCATAACGGCGATGATTTTGTCTTTTCCGACAACGAAAGCTTTGAAGAAATCCACCTAACGGCGGAACAGCTTGGTAACAATCAGTATTTTGTCGTTGAAGAAATGGAAGTTGAGATTTTGTTCCATAAGGAAAAGGCGCTCGACATCACGCTACCGAACTTCATCGAAAAAATTATTGCTTCGACTGAACCGGGCGCACGTGGCAACACGGCCAGCAGTAACGTACAGAAGCCAGCCCGAATTGATAACGGCTACGAAATTCACGTTCCGCTTTTTATTAACGAAGGTGACCTCGTTCGTATTGACACTCGTACCGGCGAATATTGCGATCGCGTTTCCAAAAAATAATGACCTCGATCGAAAAATTGAAAGCGCGCGACGCCCTGATGCAAAGCATCCGGGCGTTTTTTTATTCTGAGGGGTTTGTTGAAGTTGAAACTCCGATTCGAATGAAAACGCCGTGCATGGAATTGCATATTGATGCCGAACCATCCGGCATGCGTTGGTTACGTACATCACCTGAGCTTTACCATAAAAAACTATTGGCGCAGGGCGCTGAAAAAATCTTTGAAATCGGCAAATGTTTTCGGCAGGGCGAGCGGGGTGATCGGCATCATCCCGAATATACTATGCTCGAATGGTACCGTGCCGGTGGCAATTATGATGATATGCTCGACGATATACGGGCCCTTATTTCCAATGTTTGGAACGGCCGATGTGATATTTCCAAGCCTTGGGAAATTTGGACGATTGAAGATATATACGAACAGTTTGCTGGCTGGAATCCAGTTAAAAACTTCGATGCGGATCGCTTTGATTTCGATATGGTCGAAAAGATCGAACCGGCACTTTCGAAAGATGTTCCGGTTATTCTGAAAGACTATCCTGCCGAATGTTGTGCACTGGCGCGGCTTAAGCCGGATAATCCACAAGTTGCAGAGCGTTGGGAGCTTTATCTCGGTGGCATTGAAATGGCCAATGCGTACAGTGAATTGACCGATCCGGTCGAACAGCGCGCCCGCTTTGAAAAGTGGGGTGCGCAACGCAAAACGCTGGGTAAGGTAATCTATCCAATTGATGAAGAATTTATCCAATGTCTGGAAAGAATACCGATGGCGGGCGGGTGCGCGCTGGGTATCGATCGTCTGCTGATGGCGGTGACTGGGGTGTCCAGCCTCGACGATATTCTGCCTTTTCGCGATTGATTAGTGTGGCGATATTCGTCTGGCAACGGCTGGGTTATATCGATACCGTAAACGACGTTAAATCCTGCAGTTTTTGCAGAGTAAAAACTTATCCGACTTGAGACGTATGAAGATTATAAATACTCCCGCCGACATGCAGCAGGTGGCGCAGACGTTGCGCCGTGCAGGGAAGCGAATTAGTTTTGTCCCAACGATGGGCTATCTACACACAGGGCATCTTTCGTTGGTGCAAATTGCACGCGAAAACGCCGATAGCGTTGTGGCTAGTATTTTTGTAAATCCCGCACAGTTTGGACCTAATGAAGATCTCAGCGCTTATCCGCGTGATTTTGCGCGCGATGAAAAACTATGCGGTGAGGCGGGGGTTGATTTTTTATTTTACCCGACACCCGAGAATATGTATCTCGCTGGGCATAGCATCTGGGTAGATGAATGGTCTCTCTCCGGTGCGCTGTGTGGTGCGTCACGGCCCGGTCATTTTCGCGGTGTTTGCACGGTTGTGGCCAAGCTATTGAATATGGTGTTGCCGGATTCCATGGTGCTGGGAGAAAAGGATGCTCAGCAATTACGCATTCTACGCCGCATGGTGCGCGATTTGAATTTCCCTGTTGAAATAATTTCCGGGCCGACCGTGCGTGAGGTGGATGGTCTTGCGATGAGCTCCCGTAACAAATATTTGACACCGGCAGAGCGAAAAGAGGCCATTTGCCTCTTCCAGTCATTGGAAGTAGCGCAGACTCTATTTGCGGCGGGTGAACGCAGTACGGAAAAAATCAAAGCGGTGATGGGTGCGGTGGTTGAAAAGACTAGTGGACGGATCGATTATATAGAACTCGTTGATAACGAAACACTTCAGCCTGTAAAAACTATTGAAAAACAAGCGCTGGTAGCCTTGGCGGTTAAATTTTCTGGCGCGCGACTCATTGATAATGTCGTGCTTCGGTAAAAGGCCTTCGGGGTGGCGGTAAATAAAAGTGAGATTTTTTAAAATTTTCCTTTAAACAATCGCCGAGCTCATTACATTGGTTGCCCTTTAACGAGGGCGCGATGGCCGAGAGGTTAGGCACGGGTCTGCAAAACCTGCTAGAGCGGTTCAATTCCGCTTCGCGCCTCCAATATTTGAATAGAGCACTCATCGAGGGAGATAAAAATGGCAGTACCGAATGACTTATATTATGCGAACACTCACGAATGGCTCCGGATTGATGAAAACATCGCTACGGTGGGCATTACCGATTTTGCTCAAAATCAGCTTTCGGATATAACCTTTGTTGAGCTACCTGATGTAGGCCGCGAAGTAGAAGCTGGTGATGAAGTCGCTGTAGTGGAGTCAGTTAAAGCCGCTTCTGATATTTATGCTCCGGTGGCTGGGACGATTGTAGAGGTCAATGGAGATCTTGAAGACTCTCCTGATATGATCAACGCCAGCCCTTACAATGCAGGCTGGCTCTTCAAAATCGAAGTACGCAAAGAAGAAGATGTCGACAACCTCATGAGCGCTGAAGAATACGCTGAAAGTTGCGACGAAGAACCTGAGATCGAAGAGGATTAATAAAAGGGCGGCGCGGCCGCCCTTTTTTGTTTATATGAAAGCCTGGGCCTTGCAGTTTGATGATCCGGTTCCGTATCAGGCCGGGCTCGACATGCAACATCGTTTATTGGCGGCAAGGCAACGCGATGAAATTCCTGATACCGTACTGATTCTTCAGCACACGCCAACTATCACGCTGGGTAACCGCGGTCGCGACAACTATCTGCTCAAAACGCCGGAAGAATACAAAGCGCTGGGTATTGAAGTGTTTCATGCCGAACGCGGCGGCGATGTCACCTATCACGCGCCGGGGCAGTGGGTTCTTTATCCAATCATTTACCTCGGCGGCTCCGACGCCGATTCACACGGCTATCTGTGGAACCTCGAAGAAGTCGCCCTGCGCACGCTGGCCGATTTCGACATCGCCGGTTTTCGTGTTGAAGGCAAAAACGGCGCATGGACCGAACAGGGGAAAGTGGCCGCTATCGGCTTTCGCCTCAAACGCTGGGTTTCCTTTCATGGCATGAGCTTCAACGTCAGTCTCGATTTGAGCGGCTTTCAAACCATCGTGCCGTGCGGACTGGTCGGCCAGCCGGTTGCCTCAATGAAGACCGTTTTGGGTGACGCCTGTCCGCCAATGGAAGCCGTCCGCGATCGCCTATTGTTCAATTTTTCAAAGGTTTGTATGCGTGATTTGGAGATTTTCAAAAGTCTAGAAACCTTCCCGTTCGCACCACACCTTTTACTCGCAGCGGGTTGATTGTAGGCGGAGTTTAGTGACCTTTGAGATAGGCAAGGCGTTTTATTTCGGGGAAGCGTTCAATGGCATATCGGAGCATGGTGCGCGGCATTTGTTTGTAGCACGGGAGCAGGAAATCCTCTTCGATTTTTAGATCGCGTTTGCCGACTTCGCGGAGCATCCAGCCGACGGCTTTGTGCATCAGGTCTTCTTGATCGTTCAGTAGAATGTCGGCGATGGCGAGTGTATCGTCGAACTGGTTCCGGCGGATAAAATAGAAGGTGGCGATGATGGCGATGCGCCGTTCCCAGAGGCTTTTTGACTTCGCCAGCCGGTAGAGTGGTTTGCGATCTCGTCCAAACAGGTGCGCGCCGACGATTTGCGCAGCGGTAACATCCACCAAATCCCAATTATTGATCCGGTGCGTGTTAGCAAGATAGGCCCAGTAGATTGCTTTTTCATTTCCGCCGCGTTCGTATTGAAGTACCAGTATCAGCAGGGCCAGCAGGCGGACTTCATGGAACGGTGACTGCAATAGTTCGACGGCGGCATCGAGTGAAATATCTCGGTGTTCTTTTGCCAGTTTGCGGAGAACTGGAACGGTGATGCCGAGAAAGAGGTCGCCTTCGCCGTACTGTCCGGGGCCGGTCTTAAAAAACCGCTGGGCGTGTTCAGCTGCGGTTTCGTTTTCCAACGCCTTTAACTGTTTGGTGATTTTTGTCGCTTCGCTCATAAGAGGAATTTAACCGCGAATGGACACGAATGAACGCGAAATTAACCTCAAGTCTCAGGCCGGTGGCCTCAAGCCTTTCCTAGATCCGTTCCGGCGTTTCGATGCCGAGGAGTGCAAGACCTTTTTTGAGAATTGCGGCGGTGAGGGCGCACAGGCGGATACGACTTTCGCGCGGGCCTTCGTCTGCTTTCAGAAATGGGACGTTCTGGTAGAACGAGCTGTAAGTTTGCGAGAGGTCGAAGAGGTAGTCGGCCATGACGCTGGGTCGGTCGAGGCTGGCGGCAGAAACCACAGCCGTCGGGAAGCGCGTTAGCTTTAAGGCGAGACGACGTTCGATTTCTTCGGTGAGGATGATTGGATAAGCATCGGGATTTTTGCCGGGAAACTGCGCGGCGTATTTGTCGCGAACGCTGGCGATACGGGCGTAGGCGTACTGAAGATAGGGGCCCGAGTTGCCGTCCATGGCGAGCGCTTTTTCCCAAGTGAAGGTGACGAGGCTCTGCGGATTCTGGCTGAGGTCGGTGTATTTGATCGCACCGATGCCGACAGCGCGGGCAATTTCGCGCTGCTTGGTTTCATCCATCGTCGGGCTGGAGGCTTTGACGACTTCCAGCGCGCGGGCTTCCGCTTCGTTAAGTAGCGCCTCGAGTTTGATAACGTTGCCTTCGCGGGTGGAGAAGGTGGCTTCTGGCAGGCGCATGAGGCCGAACCAGACGTGCGTCAGTTTGGTTGGTACGCCGATTTTTTTGCAAATGTGGAAGAACTGTTTGAAGTGCAGCTGCTGGCGTTCATCGGTGACGTAGATAATTTCAGCCGGTTTAAATTCCTCGGTGCGGGAAATGACGGTGGCGATGTCGGTGGAGGCGTAGTTGTAGCCGCCGTCGCTCTTGCGGACGATGGCGACGTTGAGTCCGTCGGCTTCGAGATCGCAGACCAGTGCGCCGTTGCTTTCGGTGGCGAGTCCTTTTTCTTTGAGCAGTTCGACGGTTCCGGCGAGCTGGTCGTTATAAAAACTTTCGCCGCGGTAGAGGTCAAAGGAAACATCGAGGCGTTTGTAGATGCGGTTGAATTCGCTTAGCGTGAGTTCAATAAATTTTTCCCAGAGCGCAAGGTTTTCTTGGTCGCCCTGCTGGAGTTTAACGAGTTCGGCTTTGGCGCGGTCGCGCCAAGTTTCGTCCTCTTTAGACATGTTGTAGCTTTTGACGTAAATGCGTTCGAGCTCTTCGACTGGCGTGGTTTTGAGTGCTTCGGCGTCGGCAAACTCGCGGTAGCCGAGAATGATCAGGCCGAACTGGGTGCCCCAGTCGCCGAGGTGGTTGTCGGCGATGACGTTATAGCCGAGGGCGCGGTAAAGACGGTCGATGGCATTGCCGATCACGGTGGAGCGGATATGTCCAATATGCATCGGCTTGGCCACGTTGGGGCTGGAGTAATCAATGATAACGGTTTGATTTTTTCCAAGGTTTGGAAGGCCGAGTTTTGCATCCGCTTGCATGGACTCAAGTTGCGCGGCTAGTGCGGCGGTTTTGAGATAAATGTTTATGAACCCCGGTCCGGCGATTTCGATCTTTTCGACGAAGTCCGGCAGAACGGCCTTATCAACGAACTGCTGAGCGACAGCGCGCGGGTTGGATTTTAGTTCCTTGGCGAGTTTCATGGCGGCTTCGCACTGGCAGTCACCGAATTGTTCGTTTCTGCTGGGGGTGACGGCAACTGGAATGGCACTTAGATCCATGCCGGGAAAGCAGGCCGTAAAGGTTTCGGCACACCATGTGGAGAGTTGTGTTTCCAGTGAGATAGTTTCTTTTTTCATTCTTTTTATTCCGGTCTGAGGCAGGGCGGATGGAACCATATTTTAGAATTCAGTTAAAGCGTCTAATTGGCTTGTATTTAGAACGTGGGTAACTAAAGTCCCGAACGTCGCAATATGAAAGTGCGGCTAAGAATTATTGGAAGGAAATAAAATGGCGATCGAAAAGAAAATTACGAAGAAGGCCGCTCCAAAGGCGGCGGTTAAAAAAGTTGCTGCAGTTAAACCGGAGGCTGTTAAGCCTGCTACACTAAAGGCTGTTGTGAAAAAAGCCCCTGCTAAAAAAATCGTTGAGAAAAAACAGACAATTTCTCAGGAACGGTTCTATGCAATGGTTAGCGAAGCGGCTTATTTCGCTTCTCAGAATGACGGAAACCGCAAGGGTTCTGTTGAATATTGGATGGATGCCGAAGCGGCTGTCCGTGCCAAGTTTAACGTAGCTTAAGCACGTTTTTTTCATGAATGGGAAGCCTGTAAAGGCTTCCCATTTTTGTGCTCAAAGGTTCGCGGGTTAAAGCCCGAGAACATTTTTCATATTGTAAAGGCCGGGCTTCTGCTGAACCACCCAAGCCGCCGCGTTGAGTGCGCCTACGGCAAACGTTTCGCGGCTGGTCGCGCGGTGCGAAAGTTCGATCATTTCGCCCGTTCCAGCCATTAGAACCGTGTGGTCGCCGACAATATCGCCGCCGCGTACGGCGTGGAATCCGATTTCGTCCTTTGTCCGCGCACCGGGCAGGCCTGTACGGCCATCGCGTTGTGACTTTTTCAAATCAAGGCCTGCGCCGTCAGCGGCGGCTTGACCCAGCATCAGCGCTGTGCCGCTTGGAGCGTCTTTTTTCTGGTTGTGGTGTCGTTCAATAATTTCGATGTCGTAGCCGCGTGCATGCAGTGCTTTGGCCGCTTCTTTAACCAGATTGCAGAGCAGATTGACGCCAAGGCTCATGTTGCCGGCCATTACCACCGGAACGCTTTTTGCGGCTTTATTGACTTCCGCCAGCTCGGTGTCACCGAGGCCGGTCGTGCCGATTACCCAGGCCGTTTTCCATCCGGCGATACGCTCGGCGTTGCCTGATGTTCCGAAATGAGAGGTAAAATCGACGATAACATCCGCGCCCGGAGCAACGGCGGCGAGATCGGTGGTTATTTTTACACCGGTTTCTTTAGTCCCGGCGGCCAGTCCGGCATCTTTTCCAATGTCTGGAACATCCCAGAGATCAATAGCTCCGGCCAGTTCGAGACCGGCAACCTTCTGTTCCTGAATACAGCGGATCAGCGTTTTGCCCATGCGCCCTGCCGCGCCCTGAATAACAACTTTTATGCTCATAAGTGATTCTCCGTTGGCAGTTTTTAACAGAAGAGGCTTCAGGAAACAAAGTTGTTTTCTAAAAAGGCTGGCGGTCAGTGCGCAGAACCGGAAAGATGTCCGCTCTAATTTTTCCAATAACCAATATCAAATAACTAATAACCGAGGTTTCTCATGTCTTTTGAAAGCGGCTCCATCAGTTTCCGTATGTTCTATGTACCTGGCGAACTCCCAGCGGATATTTACGAGAAGTTTGCCGACGAAGTGCTCGGCTCGGTCGATTACCTGCTTGACGAGGAGATCCACGGCTGGGTCGGCCACCGCCATCTGCTCGACCGCGATATCAACGAAGGTTCGGCCTGGCCGTCCGGCTTTCTGCGTCTGACGCTGGCGCAGGCTCAGCGGAAAATTCCCGCTTCGCTGCTACGCGCCGAGTGTCGCATGGAAGAACTGGCCCGTATGCAGGCCGAGCACCGCGACTACGTTAATCGGCAAACCCGCAGCGAAATCAAAAAGCAGGTCACCGAACGGCTTCTGCCGCAGATGCCGCCGCAGCTCAAAGGCATCGACTTCTGCTATGACCCGAAAGAAAAAACGCTCTATGCTTCCGCGCTTTCCGAAAAACAACTCGACG
>CAZTEK010000021.1:5819-15027 GCA_964612095.1 uncultured Verrucomicrobiota bacterium | reverse complement strand
AGCTTTTGTCGACGAAGCATTTAAACAGCCCGGCGCAAATTCACGTAATCAAGCTACTTTATAAACTGCAAGAAAGATAAGAGAAGCCACAACATCCCCTTCCGGCTACTGAGGAAACTCAGTAGCCTTTTTTTTAGGCCGGCTTCGTCTCGACTTCCTTTCGGAGGTCGAAACTTCGCCGCGCCAGTCTTCGTCGCGAGCAACGAAGACTGGCGGAGAGGGGGGGATTGCCGTTCACTTCGTTCACTGCCGCCGTTCGGCGGCCCGGCTCGGCCTGCGGCCTCGGCTCGACCCCCTCCGGGGGTTCTCATCCCCCTCCCAATAAAAAACGCCAGTCCGTTAAGACTGACGTTTAGAAGCTGGCGGAGGGGGGGGGATTCGAACCCCCGGTACCTTTTAAGGGTACACACGCTTTCCAAGCGTGCTCATTAAACCACTCTGACACCCCTCCGCAAAAAAGGTTTCACACGGTAGTGTCTTCGGATGTGTCTGCCAAGTTATTTTCTGCGGCTTGTTCAAAGGGTTCGGCAGACTCGTCCGAGAGAGAATGAATGGACGGCACGGACGGAGCTGGCGCGCCGCCTGTGCTTTGTCGGCCGAGGAACTCTTTTGCTAGTAGCCGATAGGCGTTGGCACCTTTAGATCCGGAATCATATTCGGTGATCGGCTGGCCGTGGCTGGGTGCTTCACTAAGTCGTATGTTGCGCGGAATGAACGTCTTAAACAGCCGGTCGCCAAAATGTTTGTGAACTTCTGCGGCCACTTGTTGAGCCAAATTGGTGCGCGGATCGTACATCGTCAGTACAATCCCTTCGATTTGCAGGTTTGGATTACCCGCAACACGCACCTGCTCAATGATGCGTAGCATGACGCTCAGTCCTTCGAGCGCCAGATATTCTGCCTGAATCGGAATGATGATCGAGTCGGCCGTGTAGAGCGCGTTCATGAAGAGAATGCCGAGCGATGGCGGGCAGTCGAGCAGGATAAAGTCATATTCGTCCTGCTCCACGATCGGGCGTAGCGCCGTTTTAAGACAATGCAAATAATTATCCATGCGGGCGATGGCCACCTCGCAACCAGCGAGATCGAGTTCCGAAGGAATCACGTGCAGCCGCTTGGTTGTCGTAGGTTTAATCAACGTGCGAACGTCCACCTCGCCAAGCAACGCGGAATAAATACTCGCACCGTCCTCTTTTTCAAGTCCGGTGCTGCTCGTGGCGTTAGCCTGCGGATCGAGATCGACCAGCAGTACGTTTTTACGGCGTTCGGCTAGACTGGCAGCCAAATTAACGGCCGTCGTTGTTTTACCAACGCCACCCTTTTGATTTGCGAGTGCTATAACTTTGGTGCTCATGCTTAAAACTTCCGATCCGGGTCCAAAATTCAAGATGCGAGATCATGCCGGAGAAGCAGGTTTAAATGCAATCCTTGATACGAAGCGCACATCTCGTATCTCGTGGCCCATGTAAAAGTCAGATCCAACCGTTAAAAATGGCTAAAGATAGTAAAAAAGATTCGGAAAACCAGTAACGACAAGGCAATATGCGCCTCATTATGAAGCGTGCAACATGGGTTTCTATTACCGTTACAGCCATTGGGCTAAGTGTATTTCTGGGACTGGCCAATCTTTTTCTGGGCAACCTTAATCAAGATGAGGGCTGGTATCTCTACGCCGCGAAGCAAATTACCGAAGGCAGATTGCTCTACCGTGACTTTATGTTCACGCAAGGGCCAGCGCTCCCATACATTTATGGGATATTCTTCCCTCTGATTGAAAAATTTGGTGTAGAGGGCGGACGGCTACTCACCGCACTATTCGGTCTGGCCGCAACTGGCTGTGCCGCCTGGCTCGCGGCACGTTCCGTTTCCAAACATTGGAAAGCGGTCGCGCTGTGTGCCTTCATTTTAACGGGCGTGAATGTGTATCAGAGTTATTTCACCGTAATTGTGAAAACTTACTCGCTGTGCGCATTTTTTCTAACAGCTGGGTTCGTTGCACTCAGCTATACCAACAGCCGTCGCGGCGCAACAGCCGCTTTTTGGGGCGGATTTTTGCTGGCACTGGCCGCCTGTACGCGCCTTTCGGCTGGAATTGTACTGCCAGCAGCAGGTCTCTGGTTGCTTTGGAACCGCAAGAAAGTTTCTCCGCTCTCCTGGATCGCATTCGGGCTCGGCGGCGGCTTCATTCTGCTCGTTGGGTTAGGAACCTTTTTCCTGTTCACTCCAGAAAATACGCAATTTGCGCTATTTGGCTACCACGCAGGACGAGCGCCTGGCAGTTTGCTGCAACTGTTGGCCTTAAAGGCTGGTTTTATATCCCGTTTTGTTCAGGCTTATTTTGTTTTTACAGCCTGTGTTCTAATGGCATTTTTTCTTCGTCGATATCAACGGCAGATTCGCGAATACGGGTTTGAAGAAATGACGCTCGATAGCCGCCCGCGGCTGATGGAATTGCTTCGGCAGGCAAATGAAGAACGAACACCGTTTTCCATCAGCTTTATTTCGTTGCTCTGGCTTTCTGGATTGCTGATTACTCTGGTACATTTTTTGGCCCCCTTTCCATACGACGATTATCAAGTAATTGTCTATCCGGTGCTAGTCGCCGCGCTCTCCGCAACGCTGGTTCCGCGCTGCCCAGAAAAATATCTACTCCGCATCGTTCTGCTTTTACTGTTAATTTGCACGGCGGCATCATTTTCTTCACCGGTGAATCAGGACTGGATGCTCCGCGGCCGCGACCGCATCTGGTGGAAATTTAAAGAAAGCCCAGATTTGGCCGTTTTACAAAAGGCAGGATCTGAAATTCGCAAAAATCTTGGCACAAACGGCCTGCTTTTGACGCAAGACACCTATCTAGCGATTGAGGCAAATGCTCGCGTGCCGCACGGCATGGAAATGGGCCCATTCTGCTACTATCCTGACATGCCACGCGAACAGGCAGAAAAGCTAAATTTACTTAACAGGGATTTGCTTATTAAAATACTAGAGCAAGCCCGCGCGCCGATTGCGGCTTTTAGCGGCTATGGATTAACCATTCGCTCGCCCGAAATCACAGAAATTCCTTCCAATGATTGGATTGCTCTGCGTGCCCTCTTAGAAACCGGCTATAAAAAAACGGGTGAAATTCAACACTTTGGACAGGCCCACACCACGCTCGAACTATTCGAGCAAAACGTAACCCGCGCACACGGCGATATGAAACCTCCATTGTGAAACTCTCTATCGTCATTCCGGCGCATAACGAAGAACATCGGCTACCGCCGATGCTTGAAACGTATGCCAAATACTTCTCTGAAAAGTACGGCAATGAGGTTGAACTGATCGTAGTCCCAAATTTTTGCAATGACCGCACGACTGAAGTGGCACGAGGTATCGGCGCACGATATCCGCAAATTAAGGTCGTTGAAGAACTAAAGCAAATCGGTAAGGGTGGCGCCGTAATGCTCGGGGCGCGGAGCGCAGAGGGCGATCTGGTTGGGTTTGTAGATGCGGACGGTGCGACACCACCGGAAGCTTTTGACGATTTAGTTCATAAAATAAGCATCGACGGATGCATCATTGCTTCGCGCTGGCTGAAAACGTCTGAAGTAAGCCCCAAACAGCCGCTTTCAAGGCGCGTGGCCTCACGCTGTTTTAACGGGATGGTGCGAGTGCTGTTTGGATTGAAGCTAACGGATACCCAATGCGGAGCAAAACTATTCCGCCGCGAGGTGATTCTGCCCGTTTTAAAAAATCTCGGGGTGACGAGCTGGGCGTTTGACGTAGATATGCTATTCCAAACTCGGAGAATTGGCGCCTCTATCCGCGAAATTCCAACGGTTTGGCATGATGTGGCCGGCTCTAAAATTGAAATCGGCCGGTCGTCGGTGAATATGATCGTGGCTTTGGTGCGCCTCCGGATGTTTTATTCTCCTTTTCGTTTTGTGATTCCCGCGCTTAGTCGGCTAGCCGAATGGCTGGTTCGGTATCCAGGGAAATAAAAAAACAGCGCACCCGAAAGTGCGCTGTTTTAACGATATGAATCGCTGCTGACTACCAGCGTGATTCACGACGGTCGCCGCCACGGTCGCCGCCACGGTCACCACCGCGTCCGCCACCGAAACCGCCACCACCACCGCCACCGCTGCTACGACGTTCGCCAGCCGGTTTTGGCTGAGATTCGTTAACGCGGATTGCACGTTGCATGAAATCGGAGCCGTTCAAAGCATCGATTGCAGCTTGGCCTTCGGCCTTATCAGGCATTTCGACGAAGCCGAAGCCTTTTGAGCGTCCCGACATACGGTCGAGAATAACGCGGGCCGATGAGACCTTACCATGCTGCTCAAAGAGTTCCTGCAGGTCAGGGTCTGTTGCCGTATACGGCAGATTTCCTACGTAGATGTCCATCTGTTCTTTCTCCATGTGTCATACTATACTCTGTTTCATAACCAATTCCCGACCCATGACACAAGGTCTCGAACCGATGCATCGTCCCTTTGGACGAATTGCAAACGGGAAGATGCCACAACCGACTAAAAAATGAAACTGTTATTTTACAATGGTTTCAAAGTCGAAAAATTAACTTTTGACTGCCTCTGCAAGACGGTTCTCGTTATGTTTAATCCCATTGAACCTTATGACAAAAATTCGAACCCAACTCATCGCTCTTTTTGCGAATGATTTATTGAAGCATACGGCCATTCTTTTTGCCGGCATGATGGTGGTAAATGTTTGTAATTTGGCTTATCAAATGATTGTTAGCCGAGTGTTGCCAGAAAAAGAATACGCCTTGTTAGCGGCTTTTTTCGGCCTATTGACGATTATCGGATATCCGCTTTCCACGCTTAGCACCGGATTAAGCCATTACAGCAGCCTGCTTCAACAGGAAGGGCGCATTGGTGATGTGAGACGCCTACTTCGTAAATGGTTCTTACTGACTGGCGCACCAGCTTTTGTACTGGGTACGGCGATTATTTTGTTTAATGGCTCCATAGCCAGCTTCCTGCACCTGAATCGGCTTGCGCCCATTATTATTGCGGGGGCTTTGATACCCGCGATGTTTTGGCTTCCCATTCTGACGGGAACGGCGCAAGGCTTACAACTTTTTGGCTGGAGCTCCATGTCATCTATTCTGGGCTCATTGATCCGTCTTTTAATTGGGGCGGGGTTCGTCTGGTTTTTATACCCAGCTTGCGGGTGGGCGATGTTAGGGCACGGGGCGGGCATTTATTTGTCAGCGGCTGTATTGGTTCTCGGCCTTTTTTTGGTTTTACGCAATGGAGAAAAAACCAGCCACCCATTACCCAGCATGCGCTTCTATCTATTACAGAGCTTTTTTGTTCAGCTCGCTTTTGCTGTGCTGATGACCGCCGACGTGGTGCTGGTAAAACACTATCTACCGGAGAACACAGAATTTGCTTATGCTTCGACACTGGGGCGGATGGTGGCTTGGTTTTCAATGGCGGTGGCCGTGGCGATGTTTCCCAAGGTGGCCTCATCCGACGGGGCAACTACACAACACCGAAAGATTTTCTTTCAATCACTCGGTTACACTGGACTTTGCGTCGCAGCGGCGGCTTTCGGATGTTTTCTGCTTCCGCGGCTCTTGCTCCGTATCGTGTTTGGCATGACAGCAGCCTCAGACTCGTTAGTACTTTTAACCAGACTCATGGCTGCCGTGATGGCCGCTTCTGCGCTATTGAACGTGGTTGTACAGTTTTTGCTAGCCCAACGGCGATTTAAAGACCTGATCACCGTAGTATTTTGCGCAGTACTCTATCTGGCGTCTGTTTACTTTTTTCATAAAAACGCTCAACAGATTGCTACAATGGCCGGTATATCTAACGCCCTCGCCCTGATAACGGGTATATGGATTGTTACCCGCAGGAATAGCGCGGCGGGTCGAGCCGTAACGGAAAACGATTAAATACGCTCACCCTGCCGCAATCTTATGCTTTTTTGAAGCAAAGCGTCGCGTTGTGGCCACCAAACCCAAGTGAGTTGCTGAGCGCGGCTCGTACTTCCATTTTGCGGGCGACGTTGGGAACGTAGTCTAAATCGCAATCCGGATCGGGCGTTTCGTAATTAATGGTCGGCGGAACAATGCCTTCCTTAATGGCCATAGCACAAACAATGGCTTCAATGCCACCCGCGGCACCCAGCAGATGTCCGGTCATGGACTTGGTAGAACTGACCGCTACCTTGTAGGCATGTTCCATACCTAATGCTTTTTTGATCGCCAGCGTTTCACCCTTATCGTTGAGGGATGTACTGGTGCCGTGGGCATTAACGTAATCGATATCTTCCGCCTTAAGCCCCGCATCTTCGAACGCCAGACGCATGCCGCGCGCCGCTTGAATGGCCCCTGGATCGGGTGCCGTGATGTGATGGGCATCACACGTGCGACCGTAACCTGCAAGTTCGCAATAAATCTTGGCGCCGCGGGCCTTCGCATGCTCTTCGCTTTCGATAACAATAACTCCGGCGCCTTCGCCGATGAGGAACCCGTCTCGGTTAAGATCGAACGGACGCGAAGCGTGTTCTGGATCATCATTGCGGGTCGTGAGCGCGCGCAAAGCGCAAAAACCACCCACCCCAAGCGGAGTAATCGCACCTTCGGTTCCGCCGGCCAACATCACATCCGCTTCGCCGTGTTGAATAATGCGCAAGGCTTCGCCGATAGAATGGGTCGCTGAGGCGCAGGCGCTGGTAACACAAAAATTGGGGCCCTTAAGCCCATACTGAATAGCAACATGTCCCGCGACGATATTGGTAATCATAACTGGAATAACAAAAGGGGAAAGCCGTCCAGCGCCACGTTCGCGGTAAATGTCCTGCGAGGATTCCATAATCTGTAACCCACCGATACCGGTACTTACAATTACGCCAATACGCTCAAGGTCTTCTTTGGTAAGATCCAGTCCGGAATCCTGCATGGCCATGATAGACGCCGCCAATCCATACTGGGTGAATGGATCCATTTTGCGGGCTTCTTTTTTGGAAATAAAAAGCTCGGGATTAAAATTTTTGACTTCGGCGGCAATCGTCGTAGTAAATCCTTCAAGATTTTCCATCTGGGTGATGCGTCCGCCGCCGGATTTTCCAGCCGTTAACCCTTCCCAGAACTCAGCAACATTGTTGCCGATCGGGGTAACTGCGCCCATACCTGTAATAACTACTTTACGACGACTCATAATGCTCCTTCAAATATAGATATAAAAAAGCCGGGAACCTATTTAAAGGTTCCCGGTTTTTCTATCACAATCGGTCTTTATTCTCCAAGACCTTTTGACTTCAGATAGTCGATAACGGCGCCGACGGAAGTTAGCTTTTCAGCATCTTCGTCCGGAATTTCCGCACCGAATTCTTCTTCGAAAGCCATAACCAGTTCGACGGTGTCGAGCGAGTCCGCGCCGAGGTCTTCGATAAACGAAGCGCCGGGATTGACCTGATCGGCGTTTACGCCAAGCTGTTCAACGATGATGTCTTTTACTTTATCTGCAAGTGCCATAGTATTTCTCCTTGTTTCGGCTACTGATTGCCCGTCTCTTTAACCTACATGACCATCCCGCCGCAAGTCGAAATCACCTGTCCGGTGACATAACCTGAGGCATCCCCCGCCAGGAAAGCGACCACATTGGCCACGTCTTCAGGGTCGCCGAAGCGGCCCAGCGGGATATTGGTGAGCATTTTCTGCTGCACCTCTTCTGAAAGTTTGTCCGTCATCGGGGTCTTGATGAACCCGGGCGCGACCGCGTTGCAACGGATATTACGGCTGGAAAGTTCTTTAGCCACCGTTTTGGTAAAAGCAATTACTGCACCCTTAGAAGCCGCATAGTTGGCCTGGCCGGGGTTGCCGATAAGGCCGATAATGGAGGCGATATTGACGATGCTACCCGAACGCTGTTTCATCATGCCGCGCATCGCGGCTTTCGTGAAGAGGAACACGCCCTTAAGATTAACGTTCAGAACGGCATCCCAGTCTTCTTCGCTCATGCGCATCAGCAGGCCGTCTTTGGTGATTCCCGCGTTGTTGACCAGCACATCGACCGCCTTGCCGAAATCCGCTTCGATCTTCTTAACGGTTTCTTCGACCCCTTTGGCGTTGCTAACGTCGACACTGTAGCACTCGACGCGACGTCCGGAGGCCTTAACTTTTCCTACGGTTTCTTCGAGCCATTCAGCCTTGAGGTCGCAAAGCGCAAGATCAGCACCGTCGGCAGCAAGCTTCAACGCAATCGCCTGACCAATGCCACGGGCTGCGCCAGTTACCAATGCAATTTTTCCATCAAATTGTCCCATGAAATCCCCTACAATTATTCGTTTTCGGTTTTCTTACGATTCAGTTATTCAGATCGGAAATGCTGCCTATGTTAGAGACCGAAACGTTCTTGTCAATACGCTTCATCAGTCCGACCAACACCTTGCCGGGACCACATTCGACGACTTCTGTAACACCTTGAGCGGAAAGCCACTGCATCGACTCAACCCAGCGTACCGAACCGGTTATTTGGGCGATCATATTCGTGCGAATCGCTTCAACGTTCGCGTGTGGAACGCCAGTGACATTCGAAAGTACCGGAATGCGTGGCGCAATTAGTGGAATGGTTTCAAGAAATTTAGCGAGCTGGTCGGCAGCAGGTTGCATCAGCGGAGAATGAAAAGCACCAGCGACAGGTAAAGGTAACGCGCGTTTGGCTCCGGCGGCTTTACAAAGCACCTCGGCCTTCGCGATGCCTTCGGCGGTACCGGAAAGAACAATCTGATCGGGCGAATTGATGTTCGCCAGCGTGACGCCAGCTTCGTCGGCGATTTTTTCGAGCGCAGCGCGATCGAGATTGATTACGGCCAGCATGGCGCCGGGATTGGCAATGCAGGCAGCCTGAATAAATTCGCCACGCGCCTTGAGGACACGCAGAACATCTTCGAAGGAAATGACACCGGCGGCGTAGAGCGCACCCCACTCGCCGAGACTGTGTCCAGCGGCATAGTCAAAATTCATCGGTTTTTTCAACTTCATCGCCTCAAAGGCGGCGGCGCTAACCGTAAAAATAGCAGGCTGGGTGTTGTGCGACTTTTTCAGCTCCTCTTCAGGGCCGTTGAAGCAGATGTCGGCGATGTCATAGCCGAGCACTTCGTTGGCTTTTTCGAAGAGTGCTTTGCACTCCGGAATCGCGTCATAAAAATCGCGGCCCATTCCGACCGACTGCGAACCCTGTCCGGGGAAAAG
>CAZTEK010000021.1:0-5719 GCA_964612095.1 uncultured Verrucomicrobiota bacterium | reverse complement strand
CGTCATAAAAATCGCGGCCCATTCCGACCGACTGCGAACCCTGTCCGGGGAAAAGAATAGCTTTCTTCATTTGATCCACTCCACAATACTAGCACCCCAAGTGAAGCCGCCGCCAAAAGCGACCAAAAGCATGAGGTCGCCCTTATTGACCTGTCCAGATTTGACTGCTTCATGAATAGCAATGGGTAACGCGGCCGCCGAAGTGTTGGCGTATTTCTCTACGTTCAAAAAGGTCCGATCTTCAACACCAAGGCGCGAGCTGATGGCATTAATGATGCGAGCGTTGGCCTGATGAGGGATAAAGCATTTAATGTCGTCGGCACTAAGGTTATTTGCGGCAAGCGCCTCCAGCACAGATTTGGTCATCTGAGTGACGGCATGTTTATAGACCTCACGGCCTTCCATCTTTAAATACTGTTCGTTGCGATCAAGCATCTCAGTCGTCATCGGATTCCGTGAACCACCACCGGGAGTCCACAGCTGATGCGCCAGCGAGCCATCGGAACCAAAAACGCCTTTCATGATGCCGCGTTTGGCGTCGGTTGCACGCAAAACCATTGCGCCGGCACCGTCGCCGAACAGCACGCAGGTATTACGATCTTTCCAATCAATAAAGGTGCTCATTTTTTCAGCACCGATTATTAACGCCGTGTTGACTGCGCCGCAGGCAATCTGATTTTTGGCAGTTTCAAGGGCGTAAAGTGACCCGGAACAAGCCGCGCCGAGGTCGTAACAATAGGCGTTTTTTGCACCAATCTTGTCTTGTACAAAGCAAGCGGTGCTGGGGAAAAACATATCCGGTGAAAGCGTGGCGACGATCAGTAAATCAACCTCTTCTGCGTTAATGCCAGCATCGGCCAGCGCCGCTTTAGCCGCTTCAGCGGCCAGATCGGAAGACGCTTGATCGGCGCGAGCAATGCGGCGTTCGCGCATGCCGGTGCGCGAGTAGATCCATTCGTCGGTCGTGTCCACGATTTTTTCCAGATCACGGTTCGTCACCATTTTCTCTGGAAGATAAACGCCGGTTCCAATGATCGAAACCGTCCGCAGGCTGTTGGATGGGCTACTCACAGTCTTTGAAAACCTCATTGATTTTCTCTTCGATCAAGAGATTAACCTTCTGTTCAATCGCAGTACCCGCGACGCGGATAGCATTATAAACAGCGAAAGAGGAAGAGGAACCGTGACCGATAATACAAATCCCTTTAACACCCAGTAACGGGGCGCCGCCGTAGGCTTCTGCGTCCGTTTTCTTTTTCAGATCAGCAAATGCTCCGGAGGCCTTTAGAATACCGGCGCCGATTTTACGGATCAACGAAGCGGAAAAAGATTCTTTAATCCATTGAATGATCGCGTGCGCGGCGCCTTCAGCGGTTTTTAAAACTACATTGCCGACAAAGCCGTCGCAAACCACCACATCAACTTTTCCTTCAAACATATCGTGGCTTTCCACGTTGCCGATAAAGTTGAGATTCATTTTTTCCAGAAGCTGAAACGCTTCCTTCGTGGACTTACTGCCCTTGGCCTCCTCTTCGCCAATACTCATCAGACCAACGCGAGGACGGTTTATATTCAGAATATGTTCAGCATAAATACTACCCATGATGGCAAATTCGGCCAACATCTTGGCGGTGCAATCGGGCGTCGCACCGGCATCCAGCAGAACAAACGGGCCTTTAATGGAGGGCATAACGGTGGCAATCGCAGGGCGATCCACCTTTTCCATAGTCCGCAACCGGAGCATGCTAGCCGCAACGGCTGCGCCGGTGCTACCAGCTGAATAAATCGCATCGGCTTCGCCGCTTTTGACCATCTCGACGGCGCGCATGATGGAAGAATCTTTTTTACGGCGAAGTGCTAAAGCAGGCGACTCGCCCATATCGACCACTTCGGAGGCGTGGCGAATTTCGATACACGCCGGAATTTGGCCGTACAGAGCCAACTCGGCCTTGATGGCCATTTCATTGCCTACAAGGAAAAGCTTTTCGACTCCGGAAAGACCGCGAGCGGCCTCAACGGCCCCCTTCACGATTTCACGAGGGGCAAAATCGCCGCCCATGGCATCAATTGCGATACGCATGACTTACTCGTCAGAAACGGTAATAACCTGACGGCCTTTGTATTTGCCTGTGGTCGGGCATACACGGTGTGGCAGTGCAGGGGCGCCGCTTTCAGCATCAAAACCGGCTTTGTTAAGCGAACGTTTCATGTTTTCCGCTTTAGTGCGTCTGGTTCTGCTTTTCGATGATTTTCTTTTTGGTAGAGCCATTTCTATATCTCCCGCTAAACTGCTTTTTTATAAAAGGCGGGACATGCTACCCCAGCCTCATTCTATTTTTCCATTACAATTTCAAACTATTGAGCGCGCCCCACGACCCGCTTTCCTCCCTGCGAAGGCAACCGCACGGTCCGCCATTCAGGTCTTTTCCGCATTGGACACAAAGCCCTTTGCAACTCTCGTCGCAAAGGGGAGAATGCGGCAAACTCAACATCACCGCCTCACGAAGGTCTTCAGTGATGTCCACTTCCTCAACCCCTTGGACGTCAGGGAAGTCGCGCAGGAAACCGGAATCGGTGACGGTTGTCGAGAAAAATTGCGTGCATCTCGCACAACGCGCTTCGACGGGAACCGAGATCGTTCCGCGAACAATCAGTACGCCGTCGACCATCTGCGTATAAAGATTGCAGTCGACCGCCCCTGCTGCGACAAACCCGTCGGCTTCACTTAGCCCAAGAATTTCGCCCGGCTCCTCGGCCTTAATTTTTATCCCCTGTTCGGGGATGTTGGTTATGTTAATAATCATGGTTGCACATCCATCCGGCAAATCCGACCTATCAGCCCGATCCGTCCGCTCATTTCAACTTCGCTGCGAGCGCCTCCGCGACCGCCACGGGCACAAATTCGTCTACATTCCCCCCGAGCGAGGCGACTTGTTTGACATTCGTTGAGCTGAGAAAGCTGTAGTCCTGCTTCGGCATCAGGAAAAGCGTTTCAATGTCGGGAGCCAGCCGCCGATTGGTCAGCGCCATCTGAAATTCATACTCGAAGTCCGAAAAAGCCCGCAGACCGCGAATTAATACGCCGACGCCCTGCGAACGGGCATATTCAACCAACAGGCCATCAAATAAGGTCACCGTCACATTGGGAATCCCTGCTGTTGACTTTTTGACCAGTTCAACCCGTTCTTTCTGCGAAAATAGAGTGTTTTTACCGGTCACAGCGGTTACCGCCACGATCAGTTCTGGGAAAATCCGCGCCGCACGTTCCACCACATCAAGATGGCCCAGCGTCATCGGATCAAAAGTACCCGCATAAATTGCTTTTTTGTTCATTTTACTAGCTCCAGAAAAAGCATCCGAGTTCCCCCGTAAATCTTTTCTTTAATAAGATTCCAATCAGCGGGGAGACTATAGGCTCCGCGTGAACGCATTTCAAACACCAATAGACCGCCCGGCGCAAGCGCGCCGCCAAGAACCGACAGTAACTTCGGCAGATCAGCCTCGATATAAGGTGGATCGGCAAAGACTAGATCGAACGGCCCGACCTGGCGCTTCAGAAACTCATACACGTCCGCCTGAACTATCTGCCAACTTCCGAGATCGGGATCGCCTTCCAAAGCCTGGAAGTTTCCCTGTAGGATTTTACAATGTTTGGAATTTTGTTCAACGGCCGTGACACTCGCAGCCCCGCGGCTCCACGCTTCGAGCCCCAGACTACCCGATCCAGCGAACAGATCAAGCACCCGCGACCCCGGCACCCGCGCCGCCAGCGACGAAAAAACCGCCTCGCGCGCCTGCTCCATGGTGGGCCGCAAGCCCTCCTTGGGAACTTCAAAGTTCCGCCTGCCTAAAATGCCACTGTTAATTCGCATAGCCTCGCAGGCTAGCGCATCCGCTCTACCTGCGGAAAGTTATTTGTTATTGGACATTTGATATTTGAACCCGCCTTATGCCGCTCGCCGCCCGACACTCGACACGTTCTTCTGTTTGTCTTTTCCGGCACGGCGTGGCAATAATGCGTCCCTTCCTATGAAAGAAACACGCAACCAACTCAAAAAGGCCAAACGGATCGTTGTAAAAGTCGGCAGCCGCGTGCTGGTGGACACCACCGGCAAGCCCGACCACGAACGCATCTTTTCTCTGGTTTCTGGAATCGCCGCCCAGCGCGACGCCGGATGCGAAATGATTCTGGTTTCCTCCGGTGCCATCGCCGCCGGTATCGAAGCGCTCGGTATGACCAAACGCCCGACCGACCTGCCCGAACTGCAAATGGCCGCCGCCGTCGGACAAGGCCGACTAATGAGTCTCTACAGCCACCTCTTCGGCCAAAAACACGTCCAAGTCGGACAGGTTTTGCTGACCAACGATATTTTCCAGAACGAGGAGCGCCGCGCCAACGCCCAGAACACGCTGCTCAAGCTGATCGAGTACGGCATCGTTCCGGTCATCAACGAAAACGACACCGTCGCCACCGAAGAAATTAAATTCGGCGACAACGACCTGCTCGCCGCGCTCGTCGCTATCCTTATTAAGGCCGACGCGCTGATTCTGCTTTCCACCACCGACGGACTCAAAGACGACGCCGGACAGCGCGTGCCTTTCGTTGAAGAGGTTTCGGACGATATTCTGGCGCTCGATAAAGGCAAAAACGGCGAACTCTCCACCGGCGGAATGAAATCCAAACTCATGTCCGCCGGAAAAGCGGCGGCGGCGAATATTCCCGTCGTCATCGCCGACGGCCGAACCGACGGTATTATCCAAACTATCCTCAGCGGCGGCGACACCGGAACACTCATCGTTCACCGGTAAAACATGAATTTTGACAGGATTAACAAGATCGATAGGATAAATTGAGATCCAATCCTGTAAATCCTGTTATCCTGTCTAAAAAAGGAAGTTGATATGAACCTGCATGATGAAATGATCGAAATGGGTGTAAAAGCCGTTCACGCGTCGCGGGAACTGGCCAAGCTTTCGTCCAAAAAGAAAAACGCCATTCTCGAAGCGATGGCCGACGAGATCGGCGCGCAGAAAGGCTTAATCCAGGAAGCCAACGCCAAAGACCTCGCCGCTGGTCGCGAAGCCGGACTTTCCGCCGCGATGCTCGATCGGCTGACGCTGACCGACGCCCGCATCGACGGCATGATCAAAGGTCTGCGCGAAGTCGCCGCCCTCAAAGATCCCGTCGGTAAAAAGCTTGCCACCATCCAGCGCCCCAACGGACTGGTAATCAAAAAAGTGCGCGTGCCGATCGGTGTGATCGCCATCATTTTTGAATCGCGCCCCAACGTCACCGCCGAAGCGGCGTCGCTCTGTTTTAAAACCGCCAACGCCGTTATCCTGCGCGGCGGCAAAGAAGCGATGTATTCCAACGCGGCGATCGCTAAAGCGCTGTGCGACGGCGGCAAGAAACAAAAAATGCCCGCCGACGCCATTCAGCTCGTCGAAACCACCGACCGCGATGCCGTGCGCGAACTAGCCCAGATGGTCGGTAAGATTGATTTGATTATGCCCCGCGGCGGCGAAAGCCTCATCAAAGCCGTCACTGAAATGGCGTGGGTTCCCGTCATCAAGCACTACAAAGGCGTCTGCCACACCTTCGTGGATGCCGCAGCCGACATCGACATGGCGCTTGCCATCGCCGAAAACGCCAAGTGCCAGCGTCCCGGCGTCTGCAACGCCATGGAAACGCTGCTCGTCCATAAAGACATCGCCGACG
>CAZTEK010000020.1:0-15467 GCA_964612095.1 uncultured Verrucomicrobiota bacterium | reverse complement strand
CAACCCAGGCGTTGGTCTGGCGGACCGGACGGCTCCAGCCGTTGGAAATATTTTCAGCACGGAAGCAATCCAGCGGTGGATTGATTTCAATCGCCGGGTTTTTTCCGCCGGGGCGGCGCTGTGGGATCCAGAACTCGAACGTATCGATGCCGCTGTTGGGCGGCGGTTCCTGCCGGGGAGTTTTGGCGACCCGCCGGTCAAATTTCTGAAAGATGGTCAGGATGCCGGTACGCCGTTCATCACTCAAATGAACAGCAATGGCCGGGGTGGGCATCAGACAGATAAACACATAACGGGGCTGGTCAACCGGTGTATTAAACCGCAGTGGCACTTTTTGGCCGTTGCCTTTGCCGACAGGGATCCGGATGGATTCGAGTGTGGCATCCGGTGTGTGATTGTCCGGTCTGGAGCTGATTCTCAGTTCAGCCAGCAGATCGGTCGGTTCTGCGGAATCGAGTATGAAAGTGATTTCCGGCAGCGGTCCGGATTGAACCGGTAACATAATAGCCATGGCCTCGCTCAATGGTTGAATCTGGTTGTTCGAAATCAGCCGATTCAGTTGGCATGTTGAAGAGGCGGAGACCGTCGCGGAGGCCGCAAGGTTTGCCGGATCTTCGGCTTTGACGCTCGGAATGTACTGACCTTCCCGGATCAGCTCCTGCTGAAGTTTTTTCATGCGCTCCGGAGCGGTCAGGTCGCGGGGATTCAGTCCGTCGCGGATGCAGTGTGCCGCCGCCATGCCTGCGGCCTGTCCGGTGTGCGCGCAGGTCGCCATGACGCGCGTGGAGCCGAAGGCGATATGGCTGGCGCTGATAATGCGTCCGCCGAGAAACAGGTTTTTAATATTACGGCTGTAGAGGGTCCGGTACGGGATCTGGAAGACGCCTTTGCTATGCCACTGGGTGCAGCCCAGCTGTTCGCTGAAAAGTCCCTCAACGGGGTGATGGTCGATCGCCCAGCCGCCGAAGGAAACCGCGTCGGCGTGTTCGCGCTGTTCAATCAGATCCTGCTGGATCAGCATATAGTCGCCTTCGAAGCGGCGGCTTTCCCGTTTTCCAGGAATGTGGCCGATCCATTCCAGTGTCATCGTTTCCGCTTCGGGAAATTCGCCGGAGTTTTTGATGTAGTTCCAGACGCCGTACACGACGCGCCAGAGTTCCTGCTTAATCTCTTCACTCTGATGAATGGTATCCAAATGTCCGCCGTACTCCATCCACCAGAAATTGCAGGCCTGCGATTTGGAATCAAAGCCACGATAACGGCGGATTTTGCGGACCGCCGCCATATCCAGCGCGTTAGCGGGCGGGATGAATTTGACCGGTTGTCCGGTTTTTTTACTCATGAAGTAAAGCGAGTGACCGAGCAGATCGGCGGACGGTTTTTCCGGCGCGTAGAGTTCGCCGTATTCTTCGCGGCTCTCCTGCCCGATGCGGAAGGCCGCGCCGGAAAGAAACCCGAGAATGCCGTCGCCGGAGGCATCGAGAAACAGCGGAGCGGAAATTTCGTAGAGGGTGCTGTTCTGGCTGTTGAAGGCTGTGACCGACGCGATGGTTTTCTCGTCTTTCTTTTCCGCGGAGAAAACAGCGGTGTTGAGCAACAGGGTCAGGTTCGGTTCGGCGGTTGCTTTTTCGATCAGCAGTGCGTCGAAGAGTAGGGCATTACCTTCCGGATTGCGGAAAAGATTTTCGGTCAGCAGTTCGTTAATCAGTCCGCCTTCGCGCGCCCAGCGGTTGTTGTTACCCATGTGGGAGGTGGCGCCGAGGGTCCAGAGGCGCACTTCGCTGGAGGCGTTGCCGCCGAGCACCGGACGGTCCTGAACCAGAACTACGCGGATTCCGGCGCGGGCGGCGGTGATCGCGGCGCAGGTTCCGGCCAGACCGCCGCCGACAACGCACAGGTCAGCGGCGAGAGTTTTAGTGTTTAATTCGCGGGAGATGGCGGGCTGTAATTTGATCATAAAGGCATCCGTTATTTAATTTTTCCACACACAAGAAGGGTTCCGAAATAGACCTCGTTCAAAAGATAGCCGGGATCGTTTTTTTCGATTTTACCGCCTGAAAATTCAAATTTATCATCCGGTGTCATCTCTTCAACCGTAAAGATCGCGGTATGCAACCCGGGCGGAAGGGTGTCCGGCAGAAAGAAAAACGAGTGTTTTGTGAAGCCGGTATTTTGTTTGGCCAGGAGATACATCAGGCCGAAGTCTTGACCATCGATGGAAACCTTGACTTTCCCGGAGAATTTTCCAGTGAGTCCATAGAAGCCGATGTTACTGCCGGCAAAACGGATGGTGATGCGGCTTCCGGCGGATCCTTTGTACACATGGGGGAAATGGGTGATCGTATTGAAGAATGCAGTTCCCGTTCCGTTGTAATCGCCCGGAATATTGCCTCCAATTCCGCTGACGGGATTATCAATTTTTACAAAGCCCTGCATGTCGGTGACGGAAACATCCTCCATGCTTGCGTTCAGCCAGCGGTTTTCCTCGACCAGCAGCTGGGCGGGAAGTTCTCTGTTGAGATTCTGCTGCCACGGCATTTTTTCGAATGCCTCCATAACTTTTGCGGCGTACAACACGGCGTTGCTGTCAACAGGATGGGTGCCGTCTTTTGTGAAAATGATCTGGCCCCGGCTGTTGCGCTCCAGGCCGTCGCTGCCAGCGGCCAGCGGTGTGTTTTCCTGCCAGACCAGCGATCCGTCTTTAATCTGCTTAAGTATATCCGCCGCCAGTATGACGGACGGTATCCCGTAATGATCTGCGACGGCTTCGTGTTCGATGGCCACCGGCGGCAACTGATCCTGATCGAACCACTTCCGGTAATAGGTGGAACAGGTATATACAAAACAGATATCGGTTTGCGGGTTGTGCGCTGCAATTTGACGGACAATGGCTTCCATGGAGGCCCGGGAGTAGTCGAGCCACTTGTCACCGGCACCTGTGCCGATACCGCCTCCATTGACGGCGAATTCCACAAATACGAGGTCTGGATTGTTCCTCAGAACATCGCGTTCCAGTCGGGCGGCACCGAGGGCAGAGGAGGTTCCGGGAACCCCGGCATTGACCATTTTGATTTCAGATGCAGGAAATTTTTCGCGTAGCATCCGGTCGGTATGAACCCTCCAGCCGTTTGCATAGGTGATACTTCCGCCGAGATAGGCCACGGTGACCGGACGTCCTTCCGCCAGTTTTTTTGTTACATTGGGAAGCCCGTTTCTTCGTTTAATTCCGTCGGCGGGATAACCCTCCGGATCAGTATAATGAAAAGGATGCGCGGCCTGGACAGAGACGGACACTCCCATCCAGATGTAACAGCAAATCAGAACGGCGTGTTTCATGAGCCTCTCTCCGAATATTTCGTTCGTGACCCGGTCATCCGTCAATCCGCTATTCCACGGATGTCAGCGGGATGTGTATGTTGCAGGTCCGGTCTCCATCCCGGGTCGCGCAGAAAAGGACTGCGGGAGTTCCGTTTTCGAAATAGATCTGCGGACGTTCCAGATAGTCGAACTGTTTAATGCTTCCGTCTGCAAACCGGATCGTGCGATCAGAAATCAGACACGGATTGGCGGGTTGCCAGTGCAGACCGTCAGCCGATTCAAACAAGACCAGCGAGCGGCCCGCCCCGGTGAAATAGCCGTCCATGTCCTTAAGCACGGCGTAATAACGGCCGTCTTGTGTCCAGACAAAGGGATCTTCAGCGGGGAATCTGACTTCTCCGCAGGTAAACACCGGATCGGGTTGTTTAATGAACGGGCCTTCGGGGTGCTCACCGAGCGCAACGCGGTGAACCACTGGGCCGCCGAAGGGGGCTGGATACTTGCGGCCGACCGCCTTGTAAATCATCAGAAATCCGCCGTCCGGACGGTGCGTCACGGTGGGATTGGATGTCATTAGCGAGTCGGAAGCTTCCGGATCAGGGCTGATATCGATCAGCGGAGTGTCTGAGCGTTTCCACGGACCGGCCGGATGATCGGCTACTGCGACCCCGATGCGCTGATTGTTGCGGTGAGTCCAGTTGAGATCATCGGGATCTTCGACTGTTTTTCCGTCGCCGGTATTGCCCATATAATAAAGGTAATATTTGCCTTTATGGTGAAGAATCGTCGGATTGTGGGTACACAGACCGTCCCAGAATTGCGGCTTGCGTGCAGGGAAAGGAGTGTCGCGGTGGGTGTATGGGCCGAGCGGAGAATCCGCAACGGCATGTGCGATCTCTGAATGGGTGACCCAGGCGTTGAATCCGGCTGCACGCGGCCAGCGCGAATAGAAAAGGTGGCAGATCCCCTCCGGATCGCGCACCATGGAACCGCACCAGATAAAATAATCCGGATGAGAAAAAACCGCAGTTGATGGCACGGGGCTGAAAGAAAAGAGAGCCGCAATGGGCGGACTATCCATTACTTTGCGTCGGACGGCTGAGGGTGTGGTAATCATTTGCAGCAAAAGTACGGACATACGTCGGTGCCGACTATTACACAGAGCGCAATAATTGCGCACATTTGCGCCACGCGGGCTTACGTCCGGCTGAAGATTTCTGGCGCAAATGTGGTTATTAAATGCGCGTCGTAACATAGGTTTCTGTTTTTGTTGTGTTAATAATCTGACAATCGAAGGGTGAAGATATATCTGCAGCCCGGCCTGGCGAGTCAAAGAGTGTGGAATAAGCGTAGAAGAGGAAAAACTTATGGATATCAAAACGATCAAAACAGTTTGTATAGCTGGCGCACTCAGCCTGATGAGCGCAATTGTGCGGGGCGGGGCGCCCGTAACGGTGACGGCAATTAACTACAGCGACAAGCCGGTCTATGCAACGGCGGTGAACTTGCCCGCTGATGCCGCCGCCAAGGCAGTAGGCGTTTCCTCCGTTACGCCGCTGGAGCTTCTTGGCGCCGATGGCACGGCCGTTCCACTTTTCCGCCACGAAGTGGAGGGACAGACTCAGTTGCGCTCGATTCTTTCTTTCAAGGCCAATGAGCGTATGGATTTCACGCTTCGTGAGGCAAACGCCTGGGGTGCTGCCACCGCCGCAGCTTCCGCCGCCTTCGACGCGGCGACCCGCACCGCACGGCTGAGTAACGGGTTGCTTACGTTGGTTTATTCGAACAATAACTGGTCTTTGGCCTATGCCACCAAGCCCACGGTCAATATTTGCCAGAAAAACCAGCTCGATTTCTGGCTCTCCGATAAGCGGCATGGACGGCTCATGGATTTCTCTGATGACAAACTCCGTGCCATGGGATTGCTCCGTTCCACCGAAAGCGCCATCCTCGCCGACGGCAAGGCCACCGTTAATCCGGACGGTTCTGCGACGCTCGTTCTGTACAAGCGGTTCCCAGGTGCGGGCGAAAATGTCCGATGGGAGGAAACCTACACTCTCAGCGCTGCCGAACCGGTCCTGATTTACAAAACCCGTTGGACCTGCACCGACGATCTCACGCGTAATGTCGCCTACGTTGGACTCGGTGCGGCGTTGAAGGGCGATTACGGCCCCTTGATCCAAGGCAAGCTCCGCTTCAAGTATGACATTCCCGCATCGGGCAACGAACAGACCGCTTCCGGTATCAGTGTCGCCAAAACAACCAAGACCAGTTCGGAAGGCCCGCGAGTTCTTCTCTCCGGTAAGAACAACGGGTTCACCCGGGTTTCCTGGCGCAACGAACGCTGCTGGGTCGGCGTGGATTCGGAGATTGGAAACGGTCTCGTCTTTTCGACGCTCAAGGATGCTTACGTCCGCTTTATTCCGGGGAATACTGTTTGGGTCATGAGCAATTCAGGATATTCCATCCGCCTGCTTGACCATATCCAAGAGAACCAGCCTTACGAATTCAGCAAGGAGCAGCCGCTCGAACTCGGCTTTGCCGTCGCCGCCACCTGCGCAGACGTCGGCATTTGGAATCAGGGACGCTATCTCTTCAAGTCTGTCACAAACGACAAAGCTCCGTCCATCGGTGATGCCTGCGCCGTTTATCTGAACGGTACCCCCGTCAAGGCCGGTGAAACACCCCGCCTCAATCTGAAGGGCAACGCCGCCGCCTTTATTGCCGAGGGCAGCACCCTCCGCGCCTTTCTCGAAACCGACTTTAAGCGTCCGTACAACCTCAGCGCCAAGGTTAGTGGCGCGACAGCACAGAACCCGGTCACTATCACGGCGAAATCGGATGAAGGCGAATCCTTCACGCTCCTGACGTTCCGCGAGCCTGGCGAGAAGACCGTTGATTTCACGGCGGTCACGGGCTGGCTGCTGTCCCGCCGGATCTACACCTTGGAAGTCCTCCAGAGATCGACGGCCAAGCTCGAATCCCTTACGCTGGAGACCGCGCCGTTCGTCGCACCCAAGCTGGATGTTCCGGCTGACAAACTTAGCATGACTGATGTTGCGACCTTCTACCGCTGGTTCCAAGTCAGCGGAGCCATTGACTATGAACTCCAGCTCGCCCGCGCCGAAACATTTGAATCTCCGACGACCCTCAAAATCCGCTCGGAGGTGCCGAAGCCGTGCTATATGCCGACAGATGCAGAACTGCCCGCCACCGGCACGTGGTACTGGCGCATCCGTGCTACGGAGGAAGGGCGCCCCGGTCAGTGGTCGGAAGCCCGCACGTTTACTGTCAATAACGACATCGCCAAGAAGCCGGTTGCCTTTAAGCCTTCGCCGGAGCATCCGATTTTCACGCTGGAGGGCTGCCGTGTGCCGGATTGGAGCCGCTTCAAGAACACCATTCCCGCCGATATCAAGCCCTACATCGCCGTCAATACCGGCGTTTATAACACCGACGACTACATCGGTTACTTCCGGCCAATTCATGAGATGAATCTTCCTGCCTTCCTACGCACGCACGGTCCTTATTCCATGTCGCACTGGGTGCCGCTCTCCATGGTGGAGGCGATTTTTCAGACCTATCCGAATGTGATCGGCATTTCGGGCGGCGAAGCCCTGTCCGCCCACTATCGCGGCGGGGAAAATCAGATCTACACGGAACGTTTGCTTAAGCTCTGCGGCAAATATGGGCGCATTTTCTACGATGCCGACGGTTCCTATCCCAGCGAGTTAAAGTACCAGGCCCTCTATGAGAAAAAGGGCGGGTTCATGGAAGAGTACAAAGACAATCTGATTTTTGCCCAGAAGAACAATATTCTCCACCGCCAGTTCGTCTCCCAGAGTTCTGTCTTGGGGCTTTACCTTGACGGCGACATTCTGGCCCAAGGAGCGTGGGAAGATGGAGGCTGGTATTGGCAGCAGGTCGGATTCAAGAATCTCGGTGAGATTCTGGGGCAGCGCGGCGGCGATGTGACCATGATGCCGCGCATTTTCTGGACCCTCAACTACACCATGGGCCTCGGCCGGGGTTGCAGCATCTTCAGCTTCGAAGGGCAGGTGGGGACGACCCCCGTTCCGAAAGGTTGGAATGTCGCGAAACAGGGAATGCCCGAAATCACCGATGCCGCCTACCGCAATCCCGCCGCCTTCTGGACTACCGATGGCGAACTTCTGCCCGCCTTTAACCGCTTCTGCCTGCCATTTATTCGCGGCGTTATTCAGCATAAGCTGGTACCGACTAAGGATGAGGTGCTTAAGAACATCAAGCTGGCAGTTTATAACGACGGCGTTCCGAAAAAGGAAGATGGCGACCAATATTACTACGAGTGGGAAGCGGTCTATCGCGGCACTTACGGTTTCCGCGACATCGGCGTCCATCCGGGAACCCTGATGGAATTCTTCCCTAACACCGGTCGCTACTTCTACTTCCCGGTTCTGCCTCAAGGGAAGCGAGATCTCGGCAAAGGTATCGAAGTGCTGCCGCTCTCGCAGTTTGGAGACGTGGCCAAAGTCAAGAGTGTCTTCGATGCTGCCTATCCGGCATGGTACGCGGGAGATGCGCTGGTCAACATCGTTGGCGACACGTTGTCCGTGCTTAACAGCAACGAGAACACCGATGAGACCCAGACCTATTCCGTGCCTTTGAAAGACCGCGGCGCATTTGCGAACATCGCAGGCAAAATCGGGCCGCACGCCTATGTGATCGGCAAGTTTGAGGACGGCAACCGGCGGCTATGGCTCCAGGCTAACACAGAGTACTACGAACGCGGGGACATGACCGAGTTGACCTTGACTTGCACGAGTCAGCCACAAGTGAAAGTTGTGCCCGCATCGGCGGTAAAGGTGAACCGGTGGGACGCCGCCACCAAGACACTGACTTTGGTGCTCTCGCATGTGGATAGCGCGGTGGAAGTGGAAATTTCAGTGCAGAATCCCTCTGAAGCAACCCGCGTGCGAAAGTAACAGCTATGAAACGTACCCTTCCAATCACCGTCCTGTTTTTGGTGTCTCTGGCTGCGTTGAACGCGGCTGTCACAGTACCGCCATTCCAATCCGGCGACCGCTGGTGCGTGCTGGGAGACAGCATCACTCGCAGCGGTCAATATCACCGCTACATCGAGCTGTTTTACCTGACCCGGTTTCCCGCTCTGAAACTGGACGTCATCAACTGCGGCATTTCCGGGGACACTGCTCCCGGGGCCTTGAAGCGGTTGCAGTGGGATTGTCTGGATGCGAAGCCGACGGTCGTTTCGGTGATGCTGGGTATGAATGATCGCAGCGGCTCTGCGGAAACCTACGACAAAGCCATGCGCCAGTTGACCAAGTCACTTGGCGAAGCCGGGGCGAAGTTGATCCTGATCACGCCGTCCATCTATGATGATACCGCTGACCTGAAGGTTGCGAACAAGCCCGGAGAAGGTGCAGTTGTTGCCGGGTTTGCGAATTGTGTCCAGACTATCGCCGGTGAGTCCAGGCTGCCGGTGGTTGACTTTAACGGGCCGATGACAGCGATCAATGCCGAGCAGCAAACGCGAAATCCGAAATTCACCATTGTAGGCGGCGATCGTGTTCATCCTACACAACCCGGGCACATGGTCATGGCCTATGAATTCCTTAAGGCCCAGAGGCTGTCCGGCACGGTTTCACGTATCACCGTTGATGCGGCTGCCGACAAGACAGGCGATCTGGAAAATTGCACGGTGGACAAACTCGAGGTTCGGGAGGGCGAAATCCGGTTTGTCTGCCTTGAAAACGCATTGCCTTATCCGGTTGAGGATAAAGCAAAGCCGGCGTTGGATTTGGTTCCGTTTAACCAGGAATTCAATCAGGAAATCCTGATGGTGCGAGGTCTCGCATCCGGTGACTACGCGCTCAATATTGACGGCAATGACATACGGAAATTTACCGCTGCAGAGCTGGCCGATGGCGTGAATCTCGCGGGCGAACCGAATGCGCCGCAGGTACAGCAGTCGTTGGCGGTGCTGGCCGCACTTCAGAAAAAATGGGATATTGCCGCCAGACTGCGAAACCTTGCCTACTGCGAACATTGCTCTTGGCCAGACGCGCCACGCCCGCTGGATTTTTCTCAGATGCCGGCGAAGCTGGCTGACAGAGAGGCTAGAGTCGGCGACAAAAACACCTCCGTGATCAAATCGCATAAGGAATATTTGCAAGACAAACCTCAAGAGGCGGAGCTTTATCGTGAAATGGAAGAAGCTGTGCAATCCGCCCGGCTGGCGGCGCAACCGAAGTCTCATAATTTTACTCTGCGTCGGTTGCTGAAATAACAAGCGAGAGAAAGGTGATTATGAAAAAGAGTCTGTTTCTGGTGTTCTTCATGATGTTGGTGTTTGGCTGTGCGGGTCTGTTGCGGTCCGAGGAACCGACGAAGGCTCGGGATCCGAAAATCCCGTTGGCCCAAGGCGAAGTGGCCGATCCGGGACAGGCGAAAAAGGCGCCGGCCGTACAGCCGGAATATGTCGATCCTGTGGAGGTTGCGGGATTACCCAGGGTACTGATCATCGGCGATTCGATCTCCATCGCCTATACATTGATCGTGCGCAGGGAACTTGAGGGCGTGGCTAATGTCTACCGCATCAAAGCAAACGGCGGTGCCACTAAGACCGCCCTCGACAGTTACGGACTTTGCCGCTGGATCAAGGATGGAGAGAAATGGGATGTGATCTTCTTTAATCACGGGGTGCATGACGCGTCGTATCGGTTTGAAGACGGCAGCGACAAAGACAAAGATGGCAATTACGCCAGCCCGGTCCGTGGGTGCAAGCCGTATGTCTCGGTCGATGAATACGAAAAAAATCTTCACGCTATCGTTGCGATTTTACGGAAAACCGGCGCCAAACTGGTCTTCGGCACCACCACCCCCATCCCGAACAGTCTGGCGGAGAAATATGTTGAGAACAGCGAGCTTCCATACAACGAAGTTGCCAAGAAGGTAATGAATGAAGAAGATATCGCCGTGGTTGATCTCTGGGCTGCGGTCAAACCCAACCAAGATAAACTCCAAATTCCGCGTAACGTGCATTTTCAGGCGGAAGGCTCGAAGGTGCTCGGGAAGGAAGTTGCCGGTGCCATCCGAGAGGCGCAGAAGAAGTGAAAATCCTGTTAACTGTCCTATGAATGCGACAACAGAACAACGATTGGCTTGGTGGCGCGATGCCCGCTTCGGCATGATGATTACGTGGGGCATTTATGCTTTGGAGGCCAACGGGGAATGGGTGCAGTACAAGCGGCGAATTCCGGTGAAGGAATATGAGAAGCTGGCTGCGCGTTTTGATCCTGTCCGGTTTGATGCTGGGGAGTGGGTGCGCTATGCGAAGCTGGGGAGAAGGTGATGAAGTTCAGGGAAGGCAGGTTGAATCGGTGGTTCGTCTGATTCGGAATAAAAATTAACCCAAAGGAAAAGCTGATGGACTCTGGTACAAAATTATACTCAGCCCCTAAGAAGACCATGTGGATATGGGGTCTCGGGGGCGTCTCTGATGCCCTCATGATCATGACGTTCGGTCTGGTGTTTCCTATATTCAACACCGGATTCGGTCTTGATTCGGTACTGTTGAGCTGGGCGATCATGCTGCCGCGCCTGACCGATGCGATATTGGATCCGACGCTAGGCCATTTTTCCGATAATCTGAGGACAAGGTGGGGGCGGAGAAAACCTATTCTTCTAATTACGGGAATAATCGGGGCCTTGCTGGTCGCCGGGATATGGTGGGTCAGTCCCGCCTGGCCCAAGCCTCTTCAGTTCGTCTATTTGATCATTTTTGCGACATGCTACTATTGTATTTGGGGTACCTTTTCAATGTCCCACACCGCACTGGGGTATGAACTTACTGACGACTACCATGAACGATCCCGCCTGATCGCCATCAGAGCAATTTTTGTTCAGATCGTCACGCTGATCGTTTCTTATACGTACTGGATGGCGCTTAATCCGGTTTTTGGAGGAGAGATCAACGGCATCCGCATAATCAGCGGAGTTTTCGCACTGGCCATCGTTGCCTTTACGGTTCCCGTCCTTCTTAAGACCAAGGAGCGTTTCACCCATCCTTCCGCGAAACATTCCGGAATTTTTAAAGCCCTCATGGAAGCTTTGCATCTGAAGCCTTTCAGGACCTACCTTCTTATGCGTTTCTTTTCCGCCTTCGGCCAGGTGATTTTCAATCAGATGTGCTTCTATGTGAATGTGTATTATGTCTGCGAAGGCAATAAGACGCTTGCGACGAAAATCATCGGCTTGGCGACCACGCTGACCGTGGTTCTTACACTGCTGCTCATGCCCCTCGTTCCGATGATATCCAGAAAGGTCGGCAAACGGCGCGGATTCATTCTGGGTGCCGGGTTGACGGTTTGTCAGGCGGCGATGATGCCGCTCCTTTTCACACCCCACTATCCTTATCTTCAACTGATCGCCGCCGGACTGACCGGCCCCATCATCGCGATCGGAATCGTCCTGCGCGACGCCATTGTCCCTGACATATGCGATCTTGATGAAGTCGTGAACGGTAAGCGCCGGGAAGGCCTCCTGACTGCAGCGATCGCTTTCGTTTACAAAATGGAAGTCTCGCTGTGTGTTTTGGTCGTCGGCTATATGATTTCCTGGTCGAAATTCATTCCGCACGTCTCAGTACAGGCCTCCGATGTCATCAGCCGCCTTCAATGGTTCACCTTTGCACCGAACATCATTTTCGCCTTGCTCGCATTTTATTTTGCGCTGAGATTTTCCATCACGGAAGAAAGCGCTGCTGAAAATTCTGCAATTTTATTAAAGCGTCGGCAGACCATGGAATAAAAATTCTTAAATGGAGTACGGTCATGAGTCGTTACATCTCTCTTTTTATTTTTCTTGCGTCAGGTTTCGTCTGCCGCCCGGTTGCTGCGGTGACGCTCGAAATCTATCCGGATGAATTGCTGGAGCTGCGCGCCGGGCCGCATGCGGTTTCCGATGTGAGCCGTCAGCGCTATTTCCGGACGTATCATATTCCCGGCATGTACAGCGATGAACGCACGGCGGAACTGAAAGCGCTGGGGGTTTCTCCGGCGCGCGGAACCGGCCCGTATCTCGGATCGAAGGGCGGGGACACCAACCGGATCGCGTGGGCGGCATCCATTGACAAGCAGTTTGCGAGCTATGCCGGAATATATCAAAAAGCGGCAGCCCGTTATCCCGGAGCCACTCATGCCATGGCTGGCGGATCGTATCCGGTTCCTGCGAAAAAAGGGGCGGACGCAAAGGTTCAGGTGGATGCCACGATGGCGGTTAAACACAGCGAAGGGTTTACAGCGGAGGATTTTAGTGCCAATGCCGATTTGATCGACCGGTGGTTAACGGCGATTCGTGAGGGCGGCGGCAGTCTGCCGCGCTATTTTTCGCCGATGAACGAACCGGATGCGGTCTGGAAGAACAGTCCTAATCCGGCGCAGGATCATGCGGACTTTGCCAAAGCGCTGGCAATCCGGTTGAAGGTGAATCATCCGGATGTGCTGGTTTCGGGGCCTTGTACCGCCTGGTCTCATCCGGACGCTGACTGGAACCGTTGGTTAAAAACCGGGTGGGAGAAACGGTTTATCGATACAGCCGGTGATGCCGCCGGGGCCTATGATTTCCATATTTACAGCAAAGAATACTGGGCCTATTCCGAACAGTCGCCCGCTTTTAATGCAGCTAATAAACTGGCGCGGCCCAATCTGTACGATGCGCTGAAAAAAGGGAATCCGTTCATATGGGACTTTGGCAAGGCCGAGGCTTATCTGGATCTTGTGTATGCCTATCATCAATCCGTGTGGGGCCGGCCGTCATTGCCGGTGATCATTTCTGAATTCGGACGGCAGGGGATTACTCCGCAACTCGGGCCGTGGGTCAGTGAGTACCTTTATTATCTGTACGGCACGACGGTGACCCGGATGTGGATGGGTTTTATGGCCCGCCCTGAGATTGAGCTGACCGTGCCATTCATCCTGCCGGAAAGCGATGCCGGGTACGGGGCCCAGCGGGGTCAGGCGATGTACACACGGCCTGGCGCACCCGCCGACCAGGCGTTGAAACAAACTCAGTTGCTCGATTTCTATCAGTTTTTCAAAGGATTCTGCGGTGAGCGCATTTTCTTCAAATGGCAGGATCTCGAGCCAGAGAGCGCATTAGGGCTGTTTGCGGTCGCGGTGCGCAACGGCGATGAAGTTCAGGTTTTGCTGCACAACAGCTTTTCCAGAGCAATCGAGCTGAAGTTGAAATCCGGCGCGGATTCTACGGGACGTATTGCCCGGATGCGGTGGGAAGGGGATGAGCCGAAGGCTTATACCGAAACGTCATCCGGACGGTGGAGGATTGACCGCGAGGCGGTGGAGGCTTGCGATTTATCGGAGTTGCATCTGGCCGCCGAGGAGACCGCGATTGTGAAATTCAGCTGCCCGTCCGGAAAAAAAATGAAGAGGGTCTGCGAGCGGTTTTATGCATCCCAGACATTGCAATCGTTGGACGGCGGGGCGGCGGAGTTTACGTTGACGTTACCTGCCGTTCCGAAAATGGATTCCTGCGATTTGACGGTGAGCGTAACGGCTCCGGAAGGATTTCAGGCCGGAACCCGTTTGTGCGTGACGGTGAACGGAACGGATGTTGACCCAGTTGATCTCGGTTTTACAGCGGGCATGCGATGCATGATGGTGCCCGTGAGGATTGCACTGGCACCGGATGTTCTGCGCGCCGGCGAAAACCGCGTGTCGGTCCGGCTGGATGCACAGCGCGGGGCGAAAGGTTCATCAGTCAGTTCAGTGCGCATGGAAGCCTGTTACATCCGCTGAGTTACATAACGGGAAATGTAATGAATATTCTTAAGTACGGAGCTCTTGCATCCGCCTGTTCGTGGGCGGTGCTGGCGGGCGCCGGTGAGAAGCCGAATATTATTCTGATTCTGGCCGATGACATGGGCTATGGCGATGCCGGCTGTTACGGCGGATCAAATCTTGTTCCGACTCCGAACATTGATCGGCTTGCGGCGGGAGGCCTCCGCTTTACGGATGGATATGTCACGGCGCCGGTGTGCGGGCCGTGCCGCTACGGCTTGCTTACGGGATCTTATCAGCAACGGTTTGGCGTGCAGTGGAACTGGGATGCTTATGCCAAAATTCCCGGGCTCGAAGAGACACCTGAGCACAACCGGATTCCTGCCGGTCAGAAAATCATGAATGAACCGCTTCGGGATGCCGGTTATGTGACGGGTATAATCGGCAAGTGGAACTTGCCCTGTTATCCGAAAACCACCTTTGATGAAACCCGGTCGGTGATGCATTTCGGCGGCAACTACTGGCCGGATGAGAAAGGGCATTATGACGGCGTGGATGAGCCGGTTGCCAAAGGCGACATGAAGCGGATTCTCTGGGGACCCGAGCGAGCGGACGATGAGTATCTGACCGACCGGCTCGGCAGACAGGCTGTTGAATTTATTGACCGTCATGCGGAGCGCCCGTTCTTTCTCTTCCTCGCTTTCAACGCGCCGCACAGTCCGATGCAGGCAAAGCGGTCGCATCAGCCGGCGGTAGCGCATCTGGGCAGCGAAGCGCTGCGGTTTTACGGTGCCATGATGCTTTCCATGGACGAAAACGTCGGGCGCGTCCTTGATGTGCTCGAAAAACGCGGGCTGGCTGAAAACACCATCGTGGCGTTCCTGAGCGACAACGGGCCGTCGTATGCTTATACGGTGGATTGGCCGGTTGACTGGCCCAAGGAGTTGCTCGGCAGCGTCGGTCCGCTCAGCGGACACAAGGCGCAGTTTTTCGAAGGCGGAATCCGCATTCCGTTTATTCTGCGCTGGCCCGCACGAATTCCCAGCGGAGCGGTATATCGCGAGCCGGTCAGCGCGCTGGATCTGTATCCGACCTTTTGCGCGGCGGCTGGAGTGCAAGTCCCTGCCGGAACGCATCTGGACGGGGTTGATCTTTTACCGTATCTGAGAAATGAAACAGCCGGTGTGCCGCACGAGATGCTTTTTTGGCTTTCACATGCGGGCGGTGCCGTGCGCAGCGGAAAATGGAAGCTCTATGTTTATAAAGAGGAGAGCCGCAAGCTTTTCGATCTGCAGTCCGATATCGGCGAAACAACCGATCTGGCGCAGAAACATCCGGATATTACAGCCA